>CANBNK010000004.1 GCA_947371015.1 Acetobacteraceae bacterium
ACCGCGGCGATGGATGCGGCGACCCAGGCCAGGTTGCGCGCCAGCTTCGTCGATCCGCTGCTGGTGCCGCCGGAGGGACTGGGCGCCTGGCTGACGCGCGAGAAGACGGTGTGGACGCAGATGGCGCGGGATTCCCGCCTGACGGTGGATTGAGCCGATGGCGACGATCCCGTTCGGCGGCGCCGCCAGCCTGAAGCATCTGCGCGGCGACCCGGTGATGGCGGCGGTGATCAAGCGGATCGGGCCGTGCGACCTGGGCGTTTCCAGCTATGAGCCGTATGAGGCGCTGGTTCGCTCGATCGCGCATCAGCAGGTGCACGGCAAGGCGGCCGAAGCGGTGCTGGGGCGCTTCATCGCGCTGTTTCCCGGGGTGCCGTTCCCGGAGCCGGAGCTGGTGCTGGCGGCGGAGTTCGATGTGCTGCGCGGCTGCGGCTTTTCCGGCAGCAAGATCACCGCCATTCGCGACATTGCGGAGAAATCCGCCGCCGGGCTGGTGCCGACGCGGAAGGCGGCGCAGCGGCTGGACGATGCCGAGTTGATCGAGCGGCTGGTCAGCATCCGTGGTGTCGGGCGCTGGACGGTGGAGATGCTGCTGATCTTCACGCTGGGGCGGCCGGATGTGCTGCCGGTGGATGATTTTGGCGTGCGCGAGGGCTGGAAGCACGCGGCGGGGCTGGAGGCGCAGCCGAAGCCGAAGGAGTTGGCGGCGATCGGGGCGAGTTGGGCGCCGTACCGCAGCACGGCAGCGTGGTACCTGTGGCAGGTGGCCAATGCGGCCAAGGTGAAGCCCAGCGCCAAGGCCGGCGCGGCGCCGTAGCCGGGTCGGGCGGTTTGGGCTAATCAGCCGCCGCATGAGCAAGGCTTCCTATATCCTCACGCTGTCCTGCCCGAACCGGCCAGGCATCGTCGCCGCCGTCGCCACCGCCATTGCCGAACAGGGCGGCGATATCCGCGAGGCACAGCAATACGACGACAGCGCCACCGGGCGCTTCTTCATGCGCGTGGTCTTCGTGGTGGACGGCGCCGAGTTGGCGGCGCTGCGCGAGGCCTTCGCGCCGCTGGCGGAACGCTTCGGCCTGCGCTGGACGCTGCGCGACGCCGCGGTGCCGCGCAAGGTGATGGTGCTGGTCAGCAAGCCCGACCATTGCCTGGCGGATTTGCTGTATCGGCGCCGGTTGGGCGAGTTGACGATGGACCTGCACGCCATCGTCTCCAACCACCCGGCCGAGACCTTCGGCCACCACGACCTGAAGGGCATTCCCTTCCACCACCTGCCGGTGACGCCGGAGACCAAGCTGGAGCAGGAGACCGCGCTGTGGCACCTGATCCGCGATACCGGGACCGAGCTGGTGGTGCTGGCGCGCTACATGCAGGTGCTGAGCGGCGGGCTGGCGGCGAAGCTGACCGGGCGCTGCATCAACATCCACCATTCCTTCCTGCCGGGCTTCAAGGGCGCCAAGCCGTATCACCAGGCGCATGAGCGGGGCGTGAAGCTCATCGGCGCCACCGCGCATTATGTGACCGCGGATTTGGACGAAGGCCCGATCATCGAGCAGGATGTGGAGCGGGTGACGCATGCGGATACGCCCGACGACCTGGTGCGCAAGGGCCGCGATATCGAGCGCCGCGTGCTGGCGCGGGCGGTGGCGTGGCACCTGGAGGACAGGGTGCTGCTGAACGGGCGGAAGACGGTGGTCTTCGCCTAAAGCCGCATCACCCGCATGGGGTCCGCCTTGCCGCGCAGCAAATCCGCCAGCCCCGCCAGGTTGCCGCGGAAGCGGCCCCAGCGGTCCACCCAGGGTTCCGGCATGGGGCTGCGCAGCAGGTTCATCAGCAGGTGGCGGCCGATGCTGCGCAGGCCGCGATTCCAGGGGTAGGTGCCCTTGCGGCCGAGATAGACCGGGTTGATGACCTGGCTGTAGCCGAGGCGCACGCCGGAGCCACGGCCGAACTTGACGCCCAGGTGGACACCGCGCGCAGCGGGCAGGCGGCGGATCTCGCCGTGGCGGCCGAGCAGGCGGGTGAAGTCCAGATCCTCATACCAGGCGTAGAGCGGCAGGCGTTCATCCACGCGGATGCCGTGGGCGAGGACGGTGGCCATGCGGACCGCCATGTTGCAGCCATAGCCGTTGAAGGCCGGCACCGGCGTGGGGTCTTCCGCCGGGCGGTCGGCGGCCAGCAGGGCGCGGCCTTCGGCCACTTGCAGGCCCGGCCCCTTGGCGCCATCGGCGATGACCTGGCCGGTGGCGACCACCAGCCGGGCGTCGGCGGCGAAGGCGGCTTCCAGCGCGGCGAGGTAGCCGGGTTGCGGCAGGAAGTCGTCATCGAGAAACAGCACCACGTCGCAATCGGCGGCGGCGTCCAGGATGACGTTTCGCTGCTTTGGCAGGCCGGGGGTGCTGGTGAGGTACTCGGCGCCGGGCCAGATGCCGTCGCAGCCTTCAACGTCCGCCGGCTTGGTGTGGCAGATGATGACGCGGTCCGGCGCACGGGTCTGCGTGTGCAGTTCGGCCAGCACGTCGCGCAGGACCACGGCGCGGCCGATGGTGGCGATGCCGATGGCGATGCGCATCAGAACGGCCCCGTCAGCGGATGGCCCGAGCGCATCGGCGATTGGCGGAACGGCAGCAGCGCGTCCGGGTGGCGGAAGCCGGAGAGGCGACCGCGCAGCGTGCTGATGTAGTAGCGCACCGCAAGGAAGTTGAGCTTCAGCGCGCCGAGCAGGACGCCGCCCAACGGCCGGACGAAGTAGGGCAGCCAGACGCCCATCCGCACGCCGTGGCGGCGCAGCACGAAGCCGAGGCCGCGGCCGTAGAGCTCGGCGCGCTTGGTCGCTTCCGGCGTCAGCCGCTTGTCGGGGTGGATGATGCGGAGTTCGGGGTCGTAGATGGCCTTCTGCCCGGCACGGATGCCGCGCAGCACCAGGTCGTTGCCCTCGGCGGAACCCAGCGGCGTGCCGGGGCCTAGCTTTTCATCGAAGCCACCCAGCGCCAGCGCGGCACTGCGGCGCAGGAACAGGTTGAACTCGATGACGCTGGTCCAGACGTTCTCATCCGTGATGGCGCCGCCTTCCTGGCGCCAGCGGCCGGAGCCGAGGCCGCCATCGGGCGAGGCGGCCGGGCCGGTGAGGATGTGCAGGCGGATGTCGTAGCCGAAGGCGGCATCGACCGAATCCAGCACGCCCGGCGGCAGGATGCAGTCGTCATCCGGGAAGGCGACGATGCCGCCGCGCGCCATGCGGAGGCCGAGGTTGCGGGCGTGGTTGGCGTTCAGCACGCTGCTGCGCTGCCAGGAGAGCGGGAAGCGCTGGACGTAGCGGGTGATGACTTCCGCCAGGCGCTCATCCTCGTTCTGGTCAACGACGATGACCTCGAAATCGCTGCGGCCCTGGGCGACCAGGCTGGCGAAGAGTTCGTCCAGTTCGCGCACCCGGCCGCGGGTGGCGACGATGAGGGAGAATCTCATTGTGTCGCGCCGTCGGGCGCGCGGGGTGTCGCGCCGTCGGGCGCGCAGGAGGATGCCGCCACCGCCTGGATGGCGGCGCGAAAGGCGGCTTCGGAGAAGCGTTCGGCGTTGGCGCGGCAGGCGGTCGCGGAGATCTGCATGGTGGTGAAGTGCTGCACGGCTTCGCGCAGCGACGCAACCGTTTGCGCCGGGAACAATACGCCGGTTTCGCCGGGCACCACGATATCCACGGCGCCGCCCTTGCCGAAGGCGATGACCGGCGTGCCGCAGGCCTGGGCTTCCACCGTGGCGATGCCGAAGTCTTCCTCGGCGGCGAAGACGCAGGCACGGGCGTCGCGGGTCAGGCGCACCAGCTCATCCTGGCTGACCCGGCCGCGCAGTTCGATGTTGGCGGCGCCTTTTGCGGCGGCCTGCACCAGGGGCATGGAGGGGCCGTCACCGCAGATGATGAGCCGGTGTTCGGGCAACCCGCAAAAAGCTTCGGCGACGAGTTCGACGCGCTTATAGGGCACCATGCGCGAGGCGATGAGGAAGTAGTTCTGCTTGGTGGCTTGCAGGGTAAAGCGGTTGGTATCCACCGGCGGGAAGAGCACCTGGGCGTCGCGGCGCCAGCATTTGCGGATGCGTTCGGCGATGTAGCTGCTGTTGGCCAGCAGCACGTCCGGCCGCGCCGCCGAAAGCTGGTCCCAGCCGCGCATCTTGTGCAGCAGCCAGCGGGTATAGGCGCCCTTCAGGCCACGCGTCAGGTTGGCCTGGCGCAGGTACTGGTGCTGCAGGTCCCAGGCGTAGCGCATGGGGGAATGGACGTAGCTGATATGGTGCTGGCCCGGGCCGGTCAGCACGCCCTTGGCGACGGCATGGCTGGACGAGACGATGAGGTCGTAGGCCGAGAGGTCGAACTGCTCGACCGCCAGCGGCATCAGGCCGAGATACCAGCGGAAGCGTTTCGCCGCGCCGGGCAGGCGCTGGATGAAGCTGGTGTGGACCGGGCGGTTGCCCAGCCAGGCGCGTTCCCGCGCGGGCATGAAGTCGCAGACGGCGTAGAGGTCGGCCTCGGGCCAGACTTTTAGTAGCTGCTCCACCACGCGCTCGGAGCCGGCGTAGCTTTCCAGCCATTCGTGGACGATGGCGACCTTCATTTCATACCCTCAAACGCGTCGTGCCGAAGGCACGCTTCCGTCATGGCACGCCGAAGGCATGACCATGGCACGCCGAAGGCACGCCTCAGGCGTGACGCGGGCGCATCCGCGCCCTTGGCTTCCGCCGCACTTGGCGTGACGTGCGATCTGCACGCCTTCGGCGTGACGCGCAGAAGCGCGCTCGGCCTGCTGCGCAGTCCGCATCATCTTGTCTCCAGATGGCGCAGCAAAGCCCGCGCGCCGTTGGGCCAGGTGTAGCGCTGCGCCTGGGCGGTGCCGCGGGCGCGCAGGGCTTTTGCCAGTTCGGGTTCGTCGAGCAGGCGTTTGAGGGCGCTGGCCAGCGTGGCCGGCTGGGCGGGGTCGAACCACAGGGCGGCGTCACCACAGACTTCGGGCAGCGAGCCGGCTTTGGCCGCCAGCACCGGGCAGTGACAATTAAAAGCTTCCATCGGCGGCAGGCCGAAGCCTTCGTAGCGGCTGGGGAAGATCAGGCAGAGGGCGTTTTCATACAGGGCGCGCAGTTCGGCGTCGGAGACGCGGCCGAGTTGGACCACGGCGGCGCCCTGGGCGGCCTCGGCGCCGGCGAAGACCGTGCCGCCACCGCCCACCGCCGCCAGCTTGTGGCCGCGCGCGGCGAGCAGCGCGGCGGCCCCACCCTGGCCGCCGAGGTTCTTATGCGCCGCGCGATTGCCGACGTTCAGCGCGTAGCGGTGCGGCTCCAGGCCGTATTTGGCCAGCACGGAGAGGTCCGCCGGGTCGCGCAGGATGTGCTCGCCGCCTTCGCCGATGACGCCGATGCGTTCGGGCGGCAGGCCGAGGTGGTGGGCGATGCGACCGCGGGAGAACTCGGAGACGGTGAGGATGCGGGCGCCGCGCCAGGCCAGGCCGTGATGCAGCAGGCGGTACCAGCTGCGGAAGGCGCGGGAATAGCTCTCGGGCGTGTCGAACACGCCGGCATCGTGGATGACCACGGCCTGGCGGCTTCCGGCCAGCAGCGGCGCGGTGTTGCCGAGGTTGATCAGATAGCGGCCAGCCAGCGCACGGGGCAGTTCGGCCTGTTCCCATAGCTGGCCGGCGCGGGTGCCGACTCGCTGGGTGGGCAGGTCCCAGGGCGGCGGGGGCGCGGCGGCGGGCAGCAGCAGCGTCGGGCGCGGCGCGTCCGGCATGGCGGCCCAGGCGGCGGTGATCTCGGTGGCGAAGCGCTGCACGCCGGAAAAGCGCTGGCCGACGAAGCGGCCGTTCAGGGCCAGGGCTGTCATGGGGCGGCTGCCTTCAGGCGCAGCTTTATCAGCGCTTCGCTGCGCTCGGCGGGGGTGACGGCGCGCCAGAGAGCCAGCGCGAAGCCGGCCAGGGCCAGGGCGGCGGTGGTGGCTTCCAGCGCCGGCAGCGGGCGCAGCGCGGCCACCGCCAGCAGGCCAGCGCCCGCCACCATCAAGGGCGGCAGCAACTGACGCGCGGCGGGGGCCGAGCCGGGGTAGGCCCGGGCAGCCAGCCACAGCTTGGCGGCGCAGTCGGTCGCGGCACGCAGCGCCCAGACGGCGGCGGCACCCTCGATGCCGCAGCCGAGCCAGAGCACGCCAGCCGAGAGCGGCAGGAAGGTGATGGCCAGCACCAGGCCAAGCCGGGCGGTCAGGTCCGGGCGGCCGATGGCGTCGAGCAGCGCATTGGGGGCGAAGGCGACGCAGCTGAACAGGATGCCGACGCCGAGGATGCGCAGCACGGTGCCGCCGCCCGTGGCGAAATCAGCGCCGAGCCAGAGGCGCAGCAGCAGCTCGGCACCGCCGACGAGGATGAGGCAGGCCGGGAAGACCAGCGCCAGGATCAGCAGCGCGCCCCGCCGCAGCACGGCGGCGGCGCGGGCGGGGTCGGTGGCGAAGCTGGCGGCCAGCGCCGGCAGCAGGGTCTGCGCCACCGCGACCGGCAGGATCCACATGCGCAGCACCAGGTCCAGCGGCGTGGAGTAGTAGGCCACGGCGGCGAGGGTCAGCAGCGCGCCGATCAGGAAGCGGTCGGCGTAGAGCAGCACCTGGGACAGCGTGCCGGAGAAGGTCATCCAGCCGCCCAGCTTGAGCAGCGGCACGACAAGCGCCAGGCGGACCCGGCGCAGGGTGAAGCCCGGCAGCAGCGGGCGGGCCAGCCAGGCGTAGGACAAGGTATTGGCCAGCCGGCAGGCGACCAGCGCGAGCATGACGCCGGCGAGGTCGTCCCACACCAGCAGCACCAGCACCGGGCCGAGGTAGTAGAAGATCGCCACGGGGATGCTGACCAGGTTGGCGGCGCGGAACTTGTGCCAGGCGGCCAGCACACCCCACAGCGCGGCGTTCAGCACCACCAGCGGCGCCGCGGCCACCAGCACCCGCATGGCGGAAATGGCCTGGTCGCGCAGCGCCGGCGGCACGTTCAGCACGTGGTCCACCAGCAGCGGGATCGACCCGAACAGCAGGGCAGCGGCGACGCCGGAAAAGCCGACCAGGGCGACCAGGGCGGCGGCGACCAGGGCGGGGGCCTCGGCCATGTCGTCGCGGCCCATGCGTTCGGCCAGCGCGCGGGTCAGCGCCTGGCCGACGCCGAAGTCGAACACGCCGAAGACGCCGAACATGGCCAGCGCCAGGGTGAACAGGCCCCAGCGCTCCACGCCCAGCTGGGTGACCAGGATGGGGGTGAGGACCAGGGCTACCGCCAGCGGCAGGCCGCGGCCGAGCAGGTTCCAGACCACGCCGCCCAGCAGCTGGCGGTCGGGTCGGGCGGTGGCGGGGGTACTCATGCGGGAGCTTCTAGCCCAAATTCGCCGGGCGTGCCTGCGGGGTTGCGCTCAGCAAAAGGCCCGCCCGTTGCGGGGCGGGCCTCCATGCCGGATAACGGCGGCACAGGGTTCAGCAGGCGCCGCGGCGAGACAGCACGGCGAACGGGGTGCGCAGCAGGATGCGGATATCGGCAAGCAGGCTGGGACTGGTGACGTAGGCGACATCCAGTTCCACGCGCTGGCGGTAGCTGGTCTCGCTGCGGCCACTCACCTGCCACAGGCCGGTGATGCCGGGGCGCACCGTGCCGTAGTGGGCGGCGGCGGCGCCGTAGTATTGCTCCAGCTCGCTGGCCGTCACCGGGCGGGGGCCGACCAAGCTCATCTCGCCCTTCAGGACGTTGATCAGCTGCGGCAGCTCATCCAGGCTGGACTTGCGCAGGAAGCGGCCGACCCAGGTGATGCGCGGGTCGTTCTTCAGCTTGCGGGTGGCGTCCCATTCAGCGCGGGCTTCCGGGTCGCTGGCCAGCAGGGCGTCCAGGCGGGCCTGGCTGTCCATGACCATGGAGCGGAACTTGAGGCAGCCGAACACCTGGCCGCCACGGCCGATGCGCGGATGGGCGTAGAAGGCGCGGCCACCATCCATGCGGACCAGCAGGGCCAGCACCAGGAAGGCCGGGCCGAGCAGCAGCAGCATGGCGCCGGCACCCACCAGGTCCAGCGTGCGCTTCGCCAGCGGGCGCAGCACTTCGCTGAGCGGCGGCTGCTGCATGCCATGGGCGGCACCCAGCGCAGCGCCGGCTTCCGGAGAGGCCATCCCCAGCATAGGCAGGTCCTGCATCAGCGCAGCCGCGAAGCTGCGTGCCACCCGCGTGCTGCGGCGGGTGGTGTCGGGACGAAAGCCATGGAGCGAGTCCATGCCGGGCATGGGAGAACCTCTGCCAGTATCCCGGTGCATTGGGAGGATGGTGCACCGGCTCATGTCCATCGCCTTCGGGACCTTGGCACCACCCGAAGATGGCCGCCGGATCCCTGGGGCATGTGGAAGATCACCCCGGGCAGCGACGGAAGTGAGACCGGGTTGCGGCGTAATTAAGGCATCTACACCGACCAAGGCTGGCGGCAATCCGCGCCCTGGTTGATCCACGGGCGCTTGCCAGCGCGCGCCGCCGGGCCTTCACTGCTGGTCCAGATTGGACAGCAGGCGAGGATGGCCTTGCAAGCGCTTGATATATCGTCCGGCGAGGGCTGCGCTTCCTGGCCTGGCCGCCACGCTGCCCCAGCTTCCCGCCGGCCCGAGGGACTTTCCGCATGACCACGCTGATCCATGGCACCACGATCGTGACCGGCGATTCCGCCGAGACGCTGCATTTCGATGCCGCGATTCTGCTGCAGGGCGGACGGGTGGCGGCGATCGGGCCCAGCGCCACGCTGCGGGCGGCGAATCCGGCGGCCACGCTGGTGGATGGGCGGGGCCGCCTGGTGATGCCGGGCTTCGCCAATATCCACACCCACCTGCACATGACGCTGGCGCGCGGCGTGTTCGAGGACCTGTCGCCGCCGCACAAGCCACCCTTCGAGGGCGGGCTTTCGCCGCTGCCCCTGCCGCCGGTTTCGCCCGAAGAGAACACCGTGATGGTGCAACTGGGGCTGCTGGAGGCGATCCGCTCCGGCACCACGGCGCTGCTGGAGGATGCCGCGCATAATGCCTGGGCGGCGCCGGCCATCGCGGCCTCCGGCCTGCGGGTGTGCATGACGGAGCGGGCCTGGGACCGCCAGGGCGGTGGCATCGGCGACCCCGCGCCCTTCGTGCGGAACCAGGCGACGGGGGATGCCGGGCTGGAGCGGATTGCCCGGCTGCACAGCGAATGGCACGGCAAGGCCGGCGGGCGGATCACGGTGGGGGTTTCTGCCTGGGCGCCGGACATGTGCTCACCCGAGTTGCTGATGCAACTGCGGGACATGCAGCAGAAGCTGGACACCATCTGCACCATTCACCTGAACCAGATCTGGGGCGAAGTGGCGGCGGTGCAGGCGCATCGGGGCATGCTGCCGACCGAGTTCCTGGACAGCGTCGGCTTTCTGCATGACCGCCTGGTCTGCGCGCATTGCCGCTGCATGCAGCACAGCGAGGAAAAGCTGCTGGGCAAGGCGCGGGTGAACGTCTCGTTCAACTCCGCCATCGCGGCAAGGCGCGGGCTTTCTCCGCGCGTCTCCGTGCTGAAGGCCGAGGGCTGCAACATCGGCATGGGCAGCGACAACATGGCCGAGGACATGGTGGAGGTGATGCGCACCGGGCTGTTCATGGAACGCGTGCGGCGCGAGGACGGGCGCGAGCCGCGGCCGGAGGAAGCCTTCGGCTGGGCCACGCGCGGTGGCTATGCGGCAATGGGCGTGAAGGATGGCGGCTGGCTGGCGGTGGGCAACCAGGCAGACCTGATCATGGTGCGGGCGGACCGCGCCCATATGGTGCCGATGCTGCGGCCGGTTTCCACCTGGCTGCACCAGGGCCAGCCCAGCGACGTGACCGATGTGATGGTGGCGGGCGACTGGGTGATGCGCGACGGGCGCATTGTGACCATGGACGAGGCCGCGATTCTGGCCGAGGCGCAGCGCATTGGCGTGCGGGCCTGGGGCAAGCTGTTCGCCACGCGGCCGGATTTGGAGAAGCCGGCGGGGTTCGTGCCGGTCTGATTTGCCGCGGACCGGATGCACGCCTCCGCGCCCTACGGCGCTGCGGCGATCCGGAGACCGACGGGACCGGATTCACGCCTCCGCGCCCTGCGGCGCTGCGGCGATCCGGAGACCAATGGGACCGGATTCACGCCTCCGCGCCCTGCGGCGCTGCGGCAATCCGGTCCAGGCACGGGGCTTGCTGGCCTAATCGCAACCGAGGAGAAATTGCCATGAGCTTTCGCCGCCGTCCGTTGTTCCAGGCGCTGTTGGGCGCCCCTGCCCTGCTCTCCGGGGGGGCGAATGCCCAAGGGGCTCGTGATGGCGCGCGAAAAGTCATCCGCAGCGTGCCGATTGGGGATCTGCGCGCCTTCGACCCGATCTGGACCACCACCTATCTGACGCGCAACCACGCCTACCTGGTGTGGGACACGCTGTTTGCGCTGGATGCGCAGAACCGGCCGCAGCCGCAGATGGTGGAGCATTACCAGCGCAGCGCCGATGGCCTGACCTGGGACTTCACGCTGCGCGCCGGGTTGCTGTGGCATGACGGCCACCCGGTGATGCCGGCGGACTGCGTCGCCAGCATCCGCCGCTGGGGCCAGAAGGACGGCATGGGCCGGGCGCTGGCCGCCGTCACCGCGGGCATGGAGGTGGTGGATGCGCGGACGTTCAGGCTGAAGCTGACCAGGCCGGTCGGCTTCGTGCTGGATGCGCTGGGCAAGATCGACAGCGTGGTGCCTTTCATGATGCCGGAGCGGCTGGCGCAGACCAGCGCGAATACCTCGATCACCGAGGTGATCGGCTCCGGCCCCTTCGTCTTCCGGCGGGAGGAGTGGGTGCCCGGCGTGAAGGTCGTCTATGACCGCTTCGACCGCTACGTGCCGCGCGCCGAGCCGCCGAGCCAGGCCGCCGGCGGCAAGGTGGTGAAGGTGGACCGGGTGGAGTCGCTGTACACGCCCGACGCCGCCACGCAGATGAGCGGGCTGCTGACCGGGGAATATGACATCTTGGAAAGTCCCTCCCCGGACCTGACGGAACGGATGGCGCGCAGCCCGGATGTGACCGTGCTGTCCAATGACCCGCTGGGCTACCAGCTGTTCATCGCGCTGAACCACACGCTGCCGCCCTTCGACAACATCAAGGCGCGCCAGGCGCTGCTTGCCGGCATCCACCAGCCGGACTTCATGCAGGCGGTGGTGGGCAGCAAGACGCCGTGGCGGGAATGCGCGGCGATGTTCGGCTGCGTCGGCGATGAGGGGCCGCAATTCCAGGAAATGGGCTGGCCGGCCTACAACCCGACGCGCGCCGGCCAGTTGCTGCGCGAAGCCGGCTACAAGGGCGAGCCGGTGCTGGTGATGGACCCGGCCGACAACTCCACGCTGCACCCGCCAGCGCTGGTGCTGGCGGACGCCATGAAGAAGATGGGCATCAATGTCGATCTTCAGGTGATGGACTGGTCGGCGCTGGTGCAGCGGCGGTCCAGCAAGGCGCCGCCGAGCCAGGGCGGCTGGAACGCCTTCATCACCAATGCGACGATCACCGGCATCAGCAACCCGCTGCTGAACACCTTTGCCAGAACCTGCGCGGATGCCTGGTTCGGCTGGGCCTGCGACGCCCGGATGGCGCCGCTGATGGAGGCCTGGACCTACGAGACCGATCCGGTGAAGCGCCAGGCGGTGCTGAAGCAGATCGAGCGGTTGCACATCGAGGCGGTGACGCTGGCGCCACTGGGGCAGTACCGCAGCCTGATCGCGCACCGGAAGTCGCTGAAGGGCGTGATCCCGGGCCCGGCGCTGTTCTACTGGAACATGGAGAAGGCGTAGCCGGCGCGGGAGGCGTGGATGGCCGGGACTACGCCCGGCCATGACGGGGTGAGGAAACGGCGCGCCGGTCGAGACGCTTGCGCCCTACTCCACCATCATCGAGACATGGGCGGCGACGATGCACCAGCCGTCACCGGGGAAGCGCACCCAGGTCTGGCTCTGGCGGCCGCGCTTGCCGTTGCGCAGGAACTCCGTATTGGCTGTGGCGTGGTCGCGGCCATAGGTGGTGATGACGGTATTCTCCAGCGTGCGCTGCAGGCCGGCAGCGGGGCGCGCGGCACGGAAGGCGCCGATCTGGTCCCAGCCGTACAGGTTCTCGCCGGGGCCATAGCGCAGCGTGCGCGCGTCGCGGCGGAACAGGGTCTGCAGGCGGTCCACGTCGTTGGTTATCAGGGCCTGTTCGTAGTCGGCGAACATGGCCTGCATCTCGGCCACGATCTCGGGGATATCGACGTCCATTACGTGCTCTCTCGGCGGGTCAGGTGTTCGCGCCAGCCGGTGCTGGGGGCGATGTCGGCGGCGCCTTGTACACCGATGGCTTCGCAGAGGAAGCCGAGCGGGGTGCTGCCATCCTCCAACGTGACGCGGCCGAAGCCGAGCGGCGGCGGGATTTCCGCCAGGAACGGCCCGACGCTGGCGGCGGGCAGCGCCCAGACCTCGCCGGCGAAGGCCATGCCGCCTTCGGGCACACGCACCATGCCCGGCCGGGGGCCGAGGTCGTACATGCGGTAGATGGGTGCGGTGCGGGCTTCCGCGATGAAGCGGCCGTGGTGGCGCAGCATCTGCGGGTTCAGCGGCAGGCCCGCCATGTGGGCGCCGATGGCGAAGAGCGGCAATTCGTCGGCGGCCAGCGCCGGCGGGGCGCAGGCTTCGCCGGAAAGCGCGGCACCGAGGCCGGCGAGGCGGGCTTCGCTGAAGGCGGGACCGACCAAAGTGAGGCCGGCGGGCACGCCATCGCTGCGGAAGCCGGCGGGAATGGCCAGCGCGGCGAGATCGCAGATGTTGACGAAGTTGGTGTAGGTGCCGAGGCGCGAATTGGCCGCGACGGGTTCGGCTTCCAGCATTGCCAGCGTCGGGATGCCCGGCGCGGTGGGCAGCAGCAGCGCGTCGGCGCTGGCGAACAGCGCGCGGGCGTAGCGGCGGGCCTCGGCGGCGGCGTGCAGGTCGTCCCAGGCATCCACCGTCTGCTTGCCGAAGCCGGCGTTGAGGATGCCGCGGGTGACCGGATGCACCTGGTCGGCGGCGGATTCCAGGATGCTGCGCAGCGCGGCGGTGCGTTCGGCAACCCAGGCGCCGTCATACAGGCGCTGGGCGATGGCGAGCAGCGGGGCGATGTCCACGCGGGTGACGCTGCCGGCGCGGGCCAGCATGGCTTCGTACAGCGCCTGGTCGTCGGGCGTGTCGAAGAGGAGTTGGTCTTCGCGCGGGGCGATCAGGCGCCAGTGCGGTTGCGGCGCCGGCGTGCTGCGCCAGGTGGCGGGGGCGGCGCGGCTGTAGCGGTCCGTGGGCTCGGCGCCGGCGATGACAGCGAGGACCGCGCTGGCTTCGGCGATCGAGCGGGCAAACACAGAAACGCAGTCCAGGCTGCGACAGGCGGGGACCACGCCCTTGGTCGGCACCAGGCCGAGGCTGGGCTTCAGGCCGATGATGTTGTTGGCGGCGGCGGGGATGCGGCCGGAGCCGGCGGTATCGGTGCCCAGCGAGAAGGCGGCGATCCCAGCGGCAACCGCGGTGGCGCTGCCCGAGGAGGAGCCGCCGGGGATCAGGTCCGGCCGCAGCGCATTGCGCGGAATGCCGTAGGGGCTGCGCACGCCGACCAGGCCGGTGGCGAATTGGTCCAGGTTGACCTTGCCGAGCAGGATGGCCCCGGCATCCAGCAGGCGCTGCACCACGGGGGCGGATTCGGTTGGCGTGTAGGCGAAGGCCGGGCAGCCAGCGGTGGTCGGCAGGCCCGCGACGTCGATGTTGTCCTTGACCACGAAGGGCAGGCCGAACAGCGCGCGGCCTTGCGGGCCTTCGGCCGCCAGCGCGGCGGCGCGGGCGCGGATTTCGGCCGGCGGGATGCGGGTGATGAACAGGGCCGGGTCGGCCCAGGCCTCGATGCGCGCCAGCGCGGCGTCGGCAGCGGCAACCGGCATCAGTGGTGGCCCGCCAGCAGGCCGGAGAGGCGGCGGCGCAACTCGTTGAACTCCGGGCTGGTCGGGTCGCGCGGGCGGGGGATGTCGATGCGCTCATCCGCGACGATGCGGCCGGGGCCGGGCGACATCACCACCACGCGGTCAGCTAATAGAATCGCTTCCTCGATGGCGTGGGTGACGAAGAGCACGGTGAGTTTTTGACGCTCCCAGATCTCCAGGAGTTCGGCCTGCAAACGCTCGCGCGTCATCGCGTCCAGCGCGCCGAAGGGTTCGTCCATCAGCACCACCTCGGCATCGTTGGCCAGCACGCGGGCGATGGCGACGCGCTGCTTCATGCCGCCGGAGAGTTGGTGCGGGAAGGCGTCGGCGAAGCGGGTCAGGCCGACCATCTCGACGAAGCGCTTTTCGGTTTCGCGCACTTCCTTGGTCGGGCGGCCACGGGCGGCGGGGCCGAAGCCGATATTCTTGGCGACCGTCAGCCAGGGGAACAAGCCGTAGTCCTGGAACACCATGCCGCGGTCCGGACCAGGGCCTTGGACCGGCTTGGCCCACATCAGCAACTCGCCTTCGCTGGCGGTCTCGAAGCCTGCGACCATGCGCAGCAGCGTCGATTTGCCGCAGCCGGAAGGGCCGATCAGGCAGACGAACTCGCCCTTCTCGATCCGCAGGTTGGCGTCGGCCAGGGCGGTGACGGTTTCGTTGTTGAAGGCGAAGCGCTTGGTGACGCCGCGCACGTCCAGAATGGGTTCAACCATGTTGCGGGCTCCAGCGCAGCAGCCATTGGCCGAACAGCATGATGAGTTTGTCCGACGCAAAGCCGAGCACGCCGATGACGGCCATGCCGCAGATGACAATGTCGGTGCGGGAGAGTTGCCGGGCTTCCATGATGATGGCGCCGAGGCCGGTCTGCACGCCGGTCATCTCACCCACCACGATGACTACCCAGGACAGGCCGAGGCCGAGCCGCAACCCGGTGAATATGGAGGGCAGCGAGGCCGGCAGCACCACCTTGGCGAAGCTGGCCGAGGGCGAGAGGCCGAGCATGGCCGCGGCCTCGAACAGGCGGGGTTCCACGCTGCGCACGCCGAAGATGGTGTTGATCAGCACCGGGTAGAAGGCACCGAGGAAGACCAGGAAAAACGCCGAGCGCGGGCCGAGGCCGAAGACGATCATCGCCAGCGGCAACCAGGCGGTGACCGGCACCGGCCGCAGCAATTGCAGCGTCGGGTCCAGCATGGCGCGGATGATCTCGATGCGGCCGATCAGCATGCCCAAGGGCAGCGCCACCAGCGCGGCCAGGCCGAAGCCGCCATAGGCGCGGCTCATGCTGGCCAGGGCATGGGTGAGCAGCGTTTCCGAGAAGGCATCGTCGTAGATGCCGCCGAAAGCCAGGTCCCACAGCTCCAACCCCACCTCATAAGGCGGTGGGATCAGGCTGTAGGCACGGCCGCTGGTGGTGAAGTGCCACGCCACCAGCGCGACCAACGGAAAGGCCGCGGCCAGCAGCGGGCCGCGCAGGGCAGACTGCTGCGTCACGCGTTCTTCGCCATCTCGTCGGAGAACTTGGTGTCGAAGAAGGTGGCGAAGTCAGGCAGGGCGCGGATCTGCCGCAGCGCCAGCATGTGGTCGGCGTAGGTGTGCGCTTGGCGCAGCATGGTCGGCGTCATCTTCCAGTTCAGGTCCACATTCGGCGCGCTGATCTCCAGCGCGGCGCGCTGCTGGCCCAGCTTGGCGATGGCCATGTCGATCATCGCCGCGCGGTTGGCCATGGCGAACTCGCTGGCCTGGCGGTGGATGTTCAGAATGGTGCGGCACAGGTCGGGGCGCGTGGCCACCGTCTCATGATGGGCGCCGAACACCATGTTCAGCGCGCCCATCGGCGTGCTGTAGGGGTATTCGACGATCTTGCCGATGCCGGACGCCACCGAGACACCGGGGGCCGGCTCGGCGCCGACATAGGCATCGACATCGCCGCGGGCCAGGGCCAGGTGCATTTCGCTGAAGGAGACGCGGACCGAGGTGATGTCACGGATCGACATGCCTTCCATCTTCATGCGCTCCAGGATGAAGACTTCCTGGGTCGAGCCGGGCCAGATCGCGACGCGCTTGCCGCGCAGGTCGACCAGGGTGTTGATCGGGCCGTCCTTGCGGGCGACCACGGCCATGCCCTTGTCGCAGCAGCTGGCGATGATGGTCAGGGGTTCGCGGGCCGCGGCGCCCAGGATGCCGGCGGCGATGCCGAAGGCGCCGAAATCGACCGACTTGGTGACGACCGCGTTCTTGCACTCGGCCGGGCTTTCGAACGGGATGATCTCCATCTTCACGCCGGCCGGGGCGAACTTCTCATAGAAGTGCGGGGCGATGGAGTGGATGAGCTTCAGCGAGCCCATCTTGATGGTGGTGCCCTGGGCGCGGGCCGACAGGGCCGGCAGGGCCAGGCCAGAGGCGAGCAGAGTACGGCGGGCGATGGTCATGGCGTAGCCTCCGAGGGTTCGGGGGCCACGATGCAATGAGTGTGCCGGTGGAACCGGAGCGAGGATCGGCGTCGCGGCGACAGAAATGCTTAATTCACGCGCATGTCGCCCATTATTCCAGCACTGCTCCCGCCGATTTCACCACATCCGCCCAGAACGGGATTTCCTGCCGGATATAGGCGTCGAACTCGGCGGGCGAGGCCGAGGGCAGGGCCTGCAACCCCTCCCCGGCCAGCTTGGGGGCGATGCCGGGGCTGGCCAGTGTAGCGCGGATGGCGGCGAAAAGCCGGTCGCGCACCGGATCGGCCAGGCCTTTCGGCGCCCACATCCCCCACCAGCCGCCGATATCCAGCCCGGGCAGCCCGGCTTCGGCGGCGCCGGGAATGCCTGGGATGACGGCAGAGGCGGCAGCGGTGGTCAGCGAGAGCGGGGTCAACCGGCCGGCGCGGACCTGGGGCAGCACCACCGGGGGCGTGCCGATGATGATCTGCACATCGCCGGCCAGCACCGCCTGCACCGAGGGCGCGCCGCCACGGAACGGGATGTGGGTCAGCTGGATCTCCGCCACCTTGGACAGGCGGGCGCCGGAGAGGTGCGATGGCGTTCCGTTGCCGGGGGTGGAGTAGTTCCAGCGGCCCGGCTCGGCGCGGATGCGCTCGATCAGTTGGCGCAGGCTGGTGATGCCGCTGTTGGACGCCACCGCGATGATCGTCGGCAGGTCGGTCAGCTTGCTGATGGGGGTGAAGTCGGCGATGGGGTCGAACGGGACGCGCCGGTACAGCGCCGGGTTGACCGCGTGGCTGAAGTTGCCGCCGACCAGCAGGGTGTAGCCATCGCCCTCGCTGTGGGCGACGTGTTCGGTGGCGATGTTGGAGCCCGCGCCGGGGCGGTTGTCCACGATGATGCTGGCGCCAAGCTCGCGGCCAAAGGGCTCCATCAGCGTGCGGCAGAGGAAGTCGCCGGAGCCGCCGGGCGGGAAGCCGACCACCAGGCGCACCGGGCGGGTCGGCGTCCATTCCGGCTGGGCGCGCGCCGCCAGTGGCGCTGCAAGCAGGCCGGCCAGCAGCGCGCGCCGGGCCGTCATGCGTTGATGCCGGTCTGGTAGGTGCTGGGGACCATGCCCTTCATCGCCCGGGCGCGCTTTTCCAGCCAGTATTTCTGCGCTTCCGGCATCGCCTCGAAGGCGGTGTCCACGCCCAGCTTGCGGGCGGCGTCGGTCGGCCAGTTCGGGTTGTAGAGAATCTCGCGGCCCACCGCGATCAGGTCGGCCTGGCCGTTCTGCAGGATCGCCTCGGCCTGATCGGCGTGGACGATGAGGCCGACCGCCATGGTCATGACGCCGCCTTCCTGCTTCAGCTTGGTGGCGTAGGGCACCTGGTAGCCATAGCCGGGGCGGGCCTGGTTGGTGGCGCTGCCCGTGAGACCACCCGAGGAGCAGTCGATGACATCGACGCCCTTGGGGCCGACAATCTTGGCCAGGCGGGTGCTTTCCTCGGGGCCCCAGCCGGCATCGTCCTCGACCGACAGGCGCAGGAACAGCGGCTTGTCCTGCGGCCAGATCGCGCGGATCGCCTCCACGATCTCGATGCAGAAGCGCATGCGGTTGATCTCGCTGCCGCCGTAGTCGTCATTGCGGCGATTGGCCGAGGGCGAGAGGAATTGGTGGATCAGGTAGCCATGCGCGCCGTGGATTTCCAGCACGTCGAAGCCGGCGGCCAAGGCGCGCTTGGCGGCTTCGACCCAGTGCTGGATCACGCCGGGGATTTCGTCGCGCGACAGGGCGCGGGGCATCGGGTCCTCCGGCACCGCCTGGATGGCGCTGGGGGCGACCAGTTCCCAGGCGGCCCAGTCATTCACGCCGGAGGCTTCCTGCGTCAGCGGGGCGCCGCCTTCCCAGGGGCGGAAGCGACGGGCCTTGCGGCCGGAATGGCCCAGCTGGATGGACGGCACCGAGCCATGCGCGCGGATGAAGTCGCTGATGCGCTTCATGCCGGGGATATGGGCGTCGTCCCACAGGCCGGTATCGCCGGCGGTGCCGCAGCCGCGGCGTTCCACCTTGGTGCTCTCGACCATGACCATGCCGGCGCCACCGGCGGCGAAGCGGCCGGCGTTCATCAGGTGCCAGTCGGTGGTGAAGCCTTTTTCGGCGGCATACTGGTGCATGGGGGCGACGACGACGCGGTTCTTCAGCGTCAGGCCACGCAGCGTGATGGGGGTGAACAGCAGCGGCAAGGTCATTGGGCGTTTTCCTGGGACGTTGGTGCGCATGTTAGCGCAGCGCGCGAGGCTGGCCAGGGGGAGTGCGACTGAGGCAGAGTGGCGCCAGGTTTCGGGAGGGCGTGGACATGCCGGAAGGCTTCATCGGGCAGTCGCTGCCACGGCGGGAGGATGCGCGCTTCCTGACCGGGCAAGGGCGCTACCTGGCCGATACCGTGGCGCCGGGCATGCTGCACGCGGTGGTGCTGCGGTCTCCACATGCACATGCGCGGATTGAGGCGCTGGACGCGATGCCGGCGCGGGCGATGCCCGGCGTGCGGGCGGTGCTGACCGGGGTGGAACTGCGCGCCGCCGGGCTGGGCACCCTGCCCTGCCATGCCTCGCCCGCCAGCAAGGCGCCGCCGGTGGTGCCGGCGCGGCACATATTGGCGCTGGATGCGGTGCGGCATCTCGGCGAGCCGGTGGCCTTCGTGCTGGCGGAGACGCCCGAGCAGGCGCGGGACGCGGCCGAGGCGGTGGTGGTGCACTACGCGCCGCTGCCCGCGGTGGTGGACCCGGTGGCGGCGCTGGGTGCCGGCGCGCCGCAGATATGGCCGGAGGCGCCGGGGAATCTGTGCTTCGCCTTCGAGAAGGGCGACCGTGCCGCGACCGAGGCAGCCTTTGCCGGGGCGGCCCATGTGGTCGCGTTGCCGCTGGCGAACCAGCGGGTGACGGCGGCGCCATTGGAGCCGCGGGCGGCCTTGGCCCGCTGGGATGCGGCGACCGAGAGCTGGGATTTGGAATGCACCAGCCAATCCCTGCACGGGCTGCGGCACCAGCTGGCGCATGCCGTCTTCCACGTGGATGAGCAGCGCGTGCGGGTGCATGCGCCGGATGTCGGCGGCGGCTTCGGACTGAAGAATTTTCTGTTCCCGGAATACGTGCTGGCCCTGTGGGCGGCGCGGGAGTTGGGCGTGCCGGTGCGCTGGGTGGCGGAAGCGAGCGAGGAGTTTCCCGGCAGCGTGCATGGCCGGGCGCTGTATGGCACCGCGCGGCTGGCGCTGAACAGCGAGGGGCGCGTGCTGGCGCTGGCCGCCGATATGGTGAGCGACCTCGGGGCCTATGCGTCGTCCAACGGCCCGGGCTGCCATGCGGTGGCGATGCCGACGGCGATGGGCAGCATCTACGCCATTCCGGCGATCTGGCTGGAGGTGCGCGGGGTGTTTACCAATACCACGCCGGTGGATGCGTATCGGGGCGCAGGCAAGCCGGAAGCCAACTACATGGTGGAACGGCTGCTGGACGCGGCGGCGCGCCAGCTGGGCATGGACCCGCTGGAACTCAGGCGGCGCAATGTAATCCGCGATTTTCCCTACCAGGCGGCGCTGGGCAGCCTGATGGATTGCGGGCGCTACGCGGCAAATATCGAGGATCTGGAGAAGCTGGCGGATCGGGCCGGCTTCGCGGTGCGGCAGGCCGAGAGTGCGGCGCGGGGCAAGCTGCGCGGCCTGGGCGTCGGCTGCTTCATGGAGACCAGTCGTGGCGCGCCGAATGAGTGGAGCCGGGTGCGGTTCGAGGCCGATGGCAGCGTTTCCCTGATGCTGGGCACGCAGAGCAATGGCCAGGGGCACGAGACCAGCTTCCCGCAGATTGCCGCGGATATGCTGGGGCTGCCGCCGGAGCGGTTTCGGCTGGTGCAGGCGGATACCGCGGTGATCAGCTTCGGCAATGGGCATGGCGGCGCGCGCAGCCTGCATCAAGGCGGCTTTGCGCTGGTCCGGACGGTGGAGGCACTGCTGGACAAGGCGCGGGAGACGGCGGCGCGGCTGCTGCAATGCGCGCCTGGGGAATTGGTGTTCGCCGATGGCGCCTTCGCGCGCGAGGGGCAGCGCGTGACGCTTGATGCGGTGCATGCCGCCGAGCCGCTGGATGCGGAGGTGCTGAATCTCTGCAACGACATCGTGTTTCCGAGTGGCGCGCATCTGGCCGAGGTGGAGGTGGACCGCGACACCGGGGAGGTGACGCTGTGCCGGTATTTGGCGGTGGACGACTATGGCCGGCTGGTGAACCCGATGCTGACCATCGGCCAGGCGCAGGGCGGGCTGGCGCAGGGCATCGGCCAGGCGCTGATGGAGCAGATTGTCTATGACGCCGAGGGCCAGCTGCTGACCGGCAGCTTCCAGGACTACTGCATGCCGCGCGCGGCCGACCTGCCGGATATCGACGTGGTGCTGCATGAGCTGCCAACTACGAGAAACCCGCTGGGGGTGAAGGGCGTCGGCCAGGCCGGCTGCATGGCGGCGCCGCAGGTGGTGGTGCATGCGGTGCTGGACGCGCTGGCGCCTTTCGGCGTTGGGCATCTGGACATGCCCCTTACCGCCGAGACAATCTGGCGGGCGATGAAGCCTGTTTGAGCGGGCGGGCCATGCCGGCCGGGCGATCCCGCCCCGCCGGCGCCTGCCCTTGGGGGAGCGGACATGAAGATCAAGCGCATTGAGCACGTGGCGATTGCGGTGAAGAACCTGGACGCCACCAAGGAAGTCTTCGCCAAGCTGGGCATCCACAGCAACTTCGAGGAAACGCTGGAAGGCCCCGGCGTGCGGCTGGCGATGCTGCCGATCGGCGAGAGCAGCCTGGAACTGCTGGAGAGCCACAAGCCCGGCAACAACACTGACAAGTGGATCCAGGAGAAGGGCGAAGGCCTGTACCACATCTGCCTGGAGGTGGATGACATCCACGCCGCGCTGGATGAGCTGCGCGCCAAGGGCGTCGGCCTGCTGGACCAGGTGCCGCGGTCCGGCCATGGCGGCAACCAGATTGCCTTCCTGGACCCGGCCAGCACCGGCAACGTGCTGGTGGAACTGGTGGAGATGACCGCGGGCGGGCATTAGCCCGCTCCGCCCGCCGGCGGCGACTAGGCCGCTCGGCCCGCCAGCGGGGCTTGGGCTCGCCGGCCGGCGCTACCCCCGCAGGCTGGCCGAGGTGGTGTCATGCACCGCCCCGGTCACGTAGCCGCCGACCACATTCGCGGCCAGCGGGCGGTCCGGGAAGCTCTTCAGCCATAGCCGCAGCAGCAGGCGCTTTTCCAGCGGGTCGGCCGGGTCCACCCAGGCGGTGCGGCTGTGCAGCACGGTGTAGTTGTTGACCAGCTGCAGGTCGCCGGTCGCGAAGTGCATCTCGATGGCGTAGCTGGGGTCCAGCGCCAGCTTCAGCATGGCGTCCAGCGCGGTGCGTTCGCGCGGCGAGAGCGGGCGGCCCAGCTTGGCGGCGGCCTGCTCCACCGTCTTGCTGTTGAAGTTGCAGCTCAGCACGCCCTGGCAATAGCTGAACACCGGCACGCGCGGCGTCACCTGCGGCGCGTCGGGGTTGCTGACATCGCCGCGGAGGTCGTGGTGGAAGCCGTCGTAGAGCTGCGCCAGCACCTCCGGCGCCTCGGCCAGCAGGGTGTTGTGGATGGCCATGCTGCTGACCACGCGGGAGACGCCGCCGCCATCCAACGCCGGACGCAGGCAGAGCAACGCCACCACGTCGCTGCCATCCACATGCGGCATCTGTTCGGCGGAAGTGCCTGACCCGATGGCGTTGGGCTTGGAATAGTCATAGCCCTGGTCGGTGATGTGGGCGATCAGGTTGTCCTTGTAGCCGCCCAGGTTCACCCGGGGCAGCTGCTTCAGCCCGCGGCCGAAATACAGGCCGATGCCCCAGAGCAGCCGGGCCGCGCGTTCCTCGTCATGCCGGTCCACCGGCAGGCCGCGCAGCAGCACCAGGCCGCGGCCGTGTTCCAGGCTGTGCATCGCCTGGTCCAGCAGCGGCGCCAGCGTGGGCAGCGGGAACTCGGCGCGGGTGAACTCGCCGCCGCGGACGCCCTGGGCGGCCAGGGCGCGTTCGGCCGCCAGGATTTCCGCCTGGTGCGCCGGGGTCAGGTGCAGCACCCAGTCGTCCTCGCGCTCCAGCTCGGCGCGGCGCCAGGCGCTGGCATTGGTGATGGGGTGGCGGAGCATCTCGGGCATGGGCGGCCTCCGGCGGGTGGAGTCTGATCGGCCGGGGCGGAACGCCGCGGGCCGTGAGTCAGTCTCCCGGTCCGGTGCATGGTGGCGCGCTTGCCAGCCGGGGCGCAATGGGCCGGAATGGGGGCGGACGCGAAGGGGACGAAGATGGGCGAGCGCTGGGCGATCATCACCGGGGCGGCGGGCGGCATCGGCATTGCGGTATGCCGGCAACTGCACAGCCAGGGCTTTTGCTTGTTGATGCTGGATTTGCAGGAAGGCCCGCTGAACGCCGCCGCGGAGCGGATGCGGGAAGCCGGCGCGCGGGTGGAGGTGATGGCCGGCAATGCCACCGATCCTGCCCTGGCCAAGGCCGCCGCCGAGCGCGGCGCGGCGCTGGGGCGGGTGGATGTGCTGGTCAACGTGGCCGGCGGCAGCGGGCCGCACCCGGTCCGCACCATCGAGGCGATGGACGACGCCACCTGGGACCATGTGATCGACCTGAATCTGAAGAGCGCCTTCCTGTTCAGTCGCGCCGTGGTGCCGGGCATGCGGGCCCGCGGCTATGGCCGGGTGGTGAACTTCAGCAGCACCAATGCCCGCGGCCGCAAGGGCCCGGTGACGACGCAGGGCGCGCGGCTGGCCTATGCCACCAGCAAGGCGGCGATCATCGGCTTCACCGCGCAGCTGGCCAAGGACGAGGCGGCGAACGGCATCACGGTGAACTGCCTGCTGCCGGCGCTGATATTGGGGGAGCAGGGCACGCGTATCCGCCAGCGCTATGAGGCGCTGCCCGAGCCGGCCCGCACCGCCATGGTGGTGGATATTCCCGCCGGCCGCGCCGGAGAGGCGCATGAGGTAGCCGCCGTGGTCGGCTTCCTGTGCAGCGAGGCCGCCAGCTACGTCAACGGCGTGGCGCTGCCGGTTGATGGGGCGTTTCTGTAGCCCCAGGCTGGCTCAGGAACGCCAGGCCGGGGTCGCTTCAGCCGGAAGTGACCCCCGCCCGGCTCTGGGCTTCAGTGGAACACCCGGCCGGAATCGATGACCACAGTCTGGCCGGTCATGGTCTCGGTGCGGCACATCGCCACCACCATCTCGGCGCAGTCTTCCTTGTCCGCCGGCTTCTTCAGCAGGGACAGGGTGGCGGCGGAGGTGAGCTGTTCCTCGCGCAGGTTGGCCGTTGCACGGGTGCCCTCGAGCAACCCGGGGGCGACGCAGTTGACCAGCACCTGCGGCGCCAACGCCAGCGCCATGCACTTGGTCAGGTGGATCAGCCCGGCCTTGGAGACGGCATAGGCGATGGAGGAGCCCTGCGGCCCCAGCCCGGCGACGGAGGAGATGTTGACGATGCGGCCCTGCCCTTGCGCCTTCATGGTGGGCGCGACGGCCTTGATGAGCTGCATCGGGCCGGTCAGGTTGACCGCGATGATCTTGTCCCAGAGCTCCATCGTCAGGCCGTCCAGGTCGGTGAAGGGGATGGCCTTGTTGAAGGCGGCGTCGTTGACCAGGATGTCCAGCCGGCCGAAGCGCTTCGTCACGTCCTGCACCAGGGTTTCGATGGCGGCGCCGTTGGTGATGTCGCAGCCGAAGGCGGCGGCGTTGACCTGGTAGGTACTGGTCAGCTCGCGGGCCACGCCCTCGGCCTGGTCCTTGCTGGCAGCGTACATGACGGCAATGTGGACGCCTTCGCGCGCCAGGGCGTGGCAGATGCGTTGCCCCAGCCCGCCATTGCCGCCGGTGACGAGTGCCACCGCGCCCTTGAGTTCCATGGTCCGTCTCCCCTGTCGTGGCAGGGAGAGTGCGGCGGAACCAGCGCTGCGGGCAAGCCGGGTGTCGCGCGGTCCGTCAGCGCGGTGCGCGCTGCGCGGTCCGTCAGCGCGGCGCGCGCTGCACGTTCCGTCAGCGCGGCGCGCGCTGCACGTTCCAGAGCACCGGGAAGCCTACGTCCAGCACGCCGCGCAGGTTGCCGCGATAGGCCGAGGGGCCGGCGAACTGGCCGAGGATGACGATGCTCACGTTGTCATGCACACTGCGTTGGATCTCGGCGGCCAGTTCGCGCCGCTTGGCCATGTCGTATTCGGCGGCGAAGCGTTCGATCAGCGCGGTGCGCGCGGGGTCGCACCACCAGCCGGGATAGGCGTTGGTGCAGCTATAGACCACCGCCGGGTTGGCCAGCGGGTTTTCCATGTCAAAGCCGGTCCAGACCAGCGGCACCACGGACCAGCCATTCTGGTCCACCGGGTTGCGGTTCAGCCGCATCTGCGCGACCGAGGACCAGTCCGTGCTGCGGACATCCACGTTGAATCCGGCGCGCTTCAGCTGGTCGATCGCCACCAGGCTGACCGGGTTGATCAGCGCGCTATCGCCGCTGTGCAGGATGACCACGCGTTCGTTGTTGTAGCCGGCGTCACGCAGCATCTGCCGGGCGCGCTCGGTGCTCGGGCGGCGAAAGGCGTCGGCGCCGGCATCCGTGCTGTAGGGCGCGTCGCACATGAAGACGCTGAGGCATTGCTCCAGGTACATGCCGCGCGGCAGGCCAACGCCGGCCATGACGTCCGACTGGTCGATCGCCATTTGCGCGGCGCGGCGGATGGCGGGGTTGTTGAAGGGCGGCTGGGCGTGGTTCAGCGTCAGCACGCCGAAGATCGAGGAGCGCCCGAGACCGGGGGTGACGACGACGTTGCGGTCGCGCTTCATGCGCTCCACGAAGTCGAGCGGGGCGCGTTCCAGCCAGTCGATCTCGCCCTGTTGCAGCGCGGCGACGCGGGTGGAGCTGTCGGGCAGCGAGACGATATCGACGCGGTCCACATGCACCACCTTGCCGCCGGCCAGGCCATCGGCCGGCTCCGCGCGTGGGCGGTAGCGGGTGTTGCGGCGCAGCACGGCGCGGTCGCCCGGGCGCCATTCGGCACGGTCGAAGGTGAAGGGGCCGCTGCCGATGATTTCCGGCAGTTGCGCGTTGGGGGAGGTTGCCGCCAGGCGCGCGGGCATCATGAAGGGGGCGTAAGGGGCGGATTTGCCCAGGGCCTCGATGACCTGGCCGAAGGGGCGGGACAACTCCAGCACGAAGGTCTTGGCATCGACCACGCGGAGGTCACGCGCGGCGGCCAGCATCTGGCGGCCCAGGCCATCCTTGGCGCCCCAGCGGCGCAGGCTGGCGACGCAGTCCTCGGCCGTCACAGGCGTACCGTCATGCCATTCCAGGCCGGGGCGCAATGTGAAGGTCCAGGTCAGGCGGTCGGTGCTGGCTTCCCACTTGTCCAGCATCTGCGGGCGATAGACGCCCTTGCTGTCTTCGCCGACCAGCGTGTCCCAGACGAAGAAGCCGAAGGTGCGGGTGACGACCGAGACGGTCTGGACGGGGTCCAGGCTTTGCAACTCGTTGTTCATCACCAGCCGGATGACGCTTTCCTGCGCCGGGGCGCGGCCGATGCCGGCAAGCAGCAGGGCGAGGGCAAGCCCAAGGGGACGGAACAGGCGACGCATGGGTCGGCTCCTCAATTGATCGGCGTGCGGCGCAGCGTGCGCGGCAGCGTTTCGTCGAACGGCGTTCTGGCGTGTTGCAGCGTGCGGTTGTTCCACAGCACCAGGTCGCCCGGCTGCCAGTGGTGGCGGTACTGGATGGCCTCGTCGTAGAGTGGGGCGCGGACCGCCTGCATCATGGCGCGGCCTTCGTCCGGCGTGCGGCCGAGGACCTCCACCGTGGTGAGCTTGTTCACCCAGAGGGCGCGGCTGTTCGTGCCGGGGACGGGCCAGAGCATCGGCTGGGTCTGCGAGAGGGTGGATTCCCGCACATTCCACTCCGCCGCCAGGGTGCCGGCGAAGGTATAGGCGTGGCGGCAGGTGGCGGCCTCGGCCTCTCGCCGCAGGTCTTCCGGCAGCAGGCCGGCGACGGCGGTGGCATCGGCGAAGACGGTATCGCCGCCCTCGGCCGGTACCTCGATGGCCGCCAGGATAAGCGCCTTCAGCGGCATCGGCTGGAACAGCTGGTCCAGGTGGAAATCCAGGTCGCCGCGGCCAAAGACGCCGTCGGCGCGCACGTTGGAGACGTGCTGCGTGTCGGGCTCCATGGCCTGGACCAGGTTCTTCTCGCGCAGTTCAACATCCCCGAACAGCCGGGCGAAGCGGGCCTGGTCGGCGGCGGTGCAGGGTTGGTCGCGCAGCAGCAGCAGGTGATGGCGGGCATAGGCGTCGCGCAGGGCGGCGGCGGTCGGCCCGTCATGCAGCCGGGACAGGTCGAGGCCAAGGATCTCGGCACCGACGCGGTCTGATAGGGGGCGGATTTCCAGCGCCGGCATGCGGGTTTGCTCCACGTTTTACCAAGTCTGCGGGCCGTTGCGGCGCGGCGTCAATCTTCCTGGCCGGCGCCGGCACCACCCTGCCGCATCAGGCATCAGTCGGCGTACTGCCCGGCGGCAGTGATGATGGGGCGCCAGCGGGCGACATCCTCGGCCAGCTGGCGGGTGAAGAAGGCCGGGGTGGCCTGGTCCTGCGGGGCGGCCTCGGTGGCCAGGTCGCGGAAGCGGGAGAGCAGCTTTTCATCCCGCAGCGCGGTCTGGATGGCGCGGGACAGGCGCTGCTGCACCGCCTCCGGCGTGCCCTTGGGTGCCAACATGCCCTGCCAGATCCGCATCAGCAGGCCCGGCGCCCCCTGTTCCAGCACGGTCGGCACCCCGGTCAGCCCCTCGAAGCGGGAGCGCGTGGGCGAGGTGATGGCGTAGGGCTTCATCCGGCCGGCGCGGATATGGGCGACGGTGCTGGTGGTCTGGCCGAAGAACAGGTCGATGCGGCCGGCGATGACCTCCGTGGTGGCGGGGGCGCTGCCGCGGAAGGAGACGGTGGTGATCTGCGCGCCGGCTTCGCGTTGCAGCAGCATGCCGCCGAGATGGTCGGTGCCGCCGAGGCCGGAATTGGCGGCCGTGATCTCCAGCCCGCGCGTCTTCATCATGGCCATCAGTTCCCGCAGGTCCTTGGCCGGGAAGTCGGCGCGGGCGCAGACCAGCAGGGGGACGTCGTTGATCAGGCCGAGCGGGGCGAAGCTGGCCTCAACATCATAGGGCAGCTTGCGGTAGAGCGTGGCGCTGGCGGCGTGGCCCAGGTGGTGCATCAGCAGCGTGGCGCCATCCGGCCGGGCATTGGCGACGCGGGCGCTGCCGATGGTGCCGCCGGCGCCGCTGACATTCTCCACCACCACGCCGGGCACGCCATCGGGCGCCAGGTCGCGGGCCATGGCTTCGGCGGCCAGGCGGGCGACGGCGTCGGTCGGGCCGCCAGCGGGATAGGGCACCACCACGGTGATGGTGCGGTCGGGCATCTGCGCGCTGGCACGGGTGGCGAGCAGCAGGGCCGGCGTGGCCAGCAGCAGTGAACGACGATGCACGGCGGTTCCCCCAAGGTCTTTGCGCGCAAACTGGCCAAGCGGGGCGGCTTGCACAAGGCGCCGAATTGTCGTTCCCTCGCCGTTGGGGACGCTGCGCTGGAAACAATTACCGGGAGACCGCCGATGCTTCGCAACAGCATTCTGGCAGGGCTATGCGCGCTAGCATTGTCCGCCATCTATCCTGCCCGCGCCCAGGCGCCGGACCGTGTGTTGTTCCAGTTGGACTGGCTGGCCAGCGGCGAGCACGCCGCCTGGTATGCTGGCCTCGGGCAGGGCTTCTTCCGGCAGAATGGCATCGAGCTGTCGATCACCCGCGGCTATGGCAGCGGCGATACGGTGAACAAGATCGCCGCCGGCGCCGCCATGTTTGGCGTGGCGGATCTGGGCGCCGTGATGACGGCGCGGGCGCGGCAGAACATGCCGGTGAAGTCGCTCAGCATCACCTACACGCATTCGCCGCATGCGCTGTTCGTGCTGCGCTCCTCCGGCATCACCAACTTCCGCGGGCTTGAGGGCAAGCGGATCAGCATCACGCCAGGCAACAGCCATCGGCTGTACTTCCCGGAAGTGGCGCGGCGCGCGGGCACCGACCCGGAGCGGATTACGTGGGTGAATACGGATGCCTCGGCCATGGCGGCCATGCTGATCACGCGGCGCGTCGATGCGGCACCGTTCTATTCGATCCATTGGTACTACACCAACAAGGCGGCGCAGCGGGCGGGCGAGGAGATTGTGGTGCTGCCCTTCGTGCAGACCGGCTTCGCGATCTACGCCGCCACGCTGTTGGCGACCGACGAGACCATTCAGCGCAACCCGGACCTGACCAGGCGCTTCCTGCGCGCGGCGCATCAGAGCCTGGCCTGGAGCCGCGACAACCAGCCGGAGGCGTGCCGCATCCATGTGCGCGCCAACCCGGAAGTGGAGCAGGATGACTGCGAAGGCAGCCTGCGCGCGGTGATGGGCTTCGTGTTCAACGAGCATCAACAGCAGACCGGGCTGGGTCGCGCGGCGCCGGACCGGCTGGCCTTCACCTGGCGCGTGGTGGCGGAAAGCCAGCAGCTGGATGCCAGCTGGAATCCGGCGCAGGCGGTGGATACGAGCCTGCTGCCGTGATCCGGCTGGAAGGGGTTGGCAAGCGCTTCGCCCGCGGCGACGTGGAGGCGCTGCGCGACGTATCGCTGACCGTGGCGCCGGGGGAGTTCGTCGCCATCGTCGGCGCCTCCGGCTGCGGCAAGAGCACCTTGCTGCGGCTGGTCGCCGGCTTGGTGCCGGCTTCGTCCGGCCGGGTGGTGCTGGATGGCACGCCGGTGATGGGGCCACGCGCGGATACCGCCATGGTGTTCCAGGCGCCGACGCTGCTGCCCTGGGCGGATGTGCTGCGCAACGTGACCTTTCCGCTGCGGCTGATGAAGCAGGCCGGCGGCGACACCGAGGCACGGGCGCGGGCGCTGCTGGAAACGGCGGGGTTGCAGGGCTTCGAGAACCGGCTGCCGAAGGAGCTGAGCGGCGGCATGCAGCAGCGCGTGGCGATCTGCAGGGCGCTGCTGCAACAACCGCGCGTGCTGCTGATGGACGAACCCTTCGGCGCGCTGGATGCGTTGACGCGCGAGGAGATGAGCCTGGAGCTGCTGCGGATCTGGTCCGGGCTGAAGATGGCGGTGCTGTTCGTGACCCACAGCATCAGCGAGGCGGTGCTGCTGGCCGACCGGGTGGTGGTGATGTCGCCACGGCCGGGGCGGGTGGCGGAGGTGATCGAGGTGGGGCTCCCGCGTCCGCGTGGCTTCGAGCAGGAGGGCACGCCTGAATTCCAGGCGGCGGCGCAGCGGATTCGCGCGCTGATCTATGGCGAGAGGTTGCCGCGTGCTGCGTAGTTCGCTGCCTTCCCTGATTGCGCTGGTGCTGGTGGTGGCGGGGTGGGAAGCCGCCTGCCGCTTCCTGCACATCCGCGAATTCGTGCTGCCGGCGCCCAGCGCGATCTGGGCGCAGAGCTATGCTGCCTGGCCCAACGTGCTGCACCACACGCTGGCGACGCTGGGTACCGTCATGTGGGGCTTCATCGCCTCGGTGGTGATCTCGCTACCGCTGGCGATGCTGATCGCGGCGTCGCCGGCGATATCGGCCGCGATCTATCCGTTGCTGGTGGTGACGCAATCCATCCCCAAGGTGGCGCTGGCGCCGATCCTCATCATCGCGCTGGGCTCGAACGAGTTGCCGCGGATCATCGTGACCTTCCTCGTCGCCTTCTTCCCGCTGGTGGTCGGCACCGTGGCCGGGCTGCTGGCGACGCCGCCGGAGTTGATCGAGCTCGGCCGGTCCTGCCGTGCCAGCAAGTTGCAGGAGTTGACGCGGATACGTCTGCCCTTCGCGGTGCCCTTCGTGTTCGGCGGGCTGAAGGTGGCGGCGGCGCTGGCGGTGGTGGGCGCCGTGGTGGCGGAGTTCGTCGGCGCCGATGCCGGGCTGGGCTACCTGATCCAGACCAGCATGGCCTTCTTCAAGACGCCGCTGGCCTTCGGCGCAGTGGTGATATTGGCGGCCATGGGCATCGTGCTGTTCCAGGCGGTGACCTTGATCGAGAAGCTTTTGTTTCCATGGTCCAGCGGGGCGGACCAACCGCCCCCGGGCATGTAGGAGGAGAGCCGTCATGGCGCAGATTCAACCCGGCCACGTGCTGATCAAGGGCGCGCGGCTGATGGACCCGGGCAAGCGCCGGGCCGAGGCCACCGACGTGCTGGTGACCGATGGCGTCATCGCCGCCATAGGTGTTGGCCTGGCGACGCCGGAGGGGGCGCAGATCGTCGAGGCCGAGGGGATGATCATCCACCCCGGGCTGATCAACGCGCACACCCACGGCCATGGCGGCCTGGCGCGCGGCCAGGGCGACAAGTGGACGCTGGAGCTGCTGCTGGCGGCGGCACCGTGGATCACCGGCAATCGGGCGACAGCGGACAAGAAGCTGACGACGCAGATCATCGCCGCCGAGATGGTCAGCAAGGGCTGCACCGCGGCCTATGACCTGTTCTACGAATTCCCGCTGCCGTCGCAGGATGGGCTGGATGCGGTGGCCGAGGCCTATGCGGAAGTCGGCATGCGCGCGGTCATCGCGCCGATGGTGGCCGACCGCACGATGTATGAGGCCATCCCCGGCCTGTACGACGCGCTGCCGAGCGGGTTGCAGGCGCGGGTGGACAAGCTGCGGCTGAAGCCGTTCGGCGATACGCTGGCGGCGATGGAAGGCGCGCTGAAGGCGTGGAAGTGGAACAGCGCGGACATCCGCTTCGCGGTGGCGCCGACCATTCCGCTGCATTGCGCGGACGCCTTCATGTGCGCCTGCGGCAAGCTGGCGCGGGAGCATGGCGTCGGCCTGCACAGCCATATCGGCGAGAGCAAGGTGCAGGCGGTGGCCGGCATGAAGCGCTACGGCAAGACGCTGGTGGCGCATCTGGACGGGCTTGGCCTGCTGGGGCCGGACTTCACCGCGGCGCACGCCATTTGGCTGGATGATGAGGACCTGAAGCGCATGGCGGCGCATGGCGCATCGCTGGCGCATAACCCGGGCAGCAACATGCGGCTGGGCAATGGCATGTTCCGCTTCCGCCAGGCGGTGGATGCGGGCGTGAATGTCGGCATCGGCACTGATGGCGCCAATTGCTCCGACAACCAGAACATGTACGAGGCGATGCGCTACGCCTCCATGCTGTCGAAGGTGCAGACGCCGGACCCGCGCTTCTGGGCCAGCGTGGAGGAAGTGTATTCCGCGGCGACCAAGGGCTCGGCGCAGGCCATGGGGTTCAAGGATATCGGCGAGATCGCGGTCGGCAAGAAGGCGGATATCGTCTTCCTCGGCCTGGATACGCTGAACTGGATTCCGCACAACTGGAGCGTGAACCAGGTGGTGCATACCGAGGACGGCACCGGCGTGCGCCATGTGATGATCGGCGGCCGCTTCGTGTTCAAGGACGGCAAGCATACCACGCTGGACCTGCGCAAGCTGGCGGTGGAGGCCGAGGCCGCGCGCGAGCGGCTGGAGGCGCTGAATGCCGAGAACAAGCAGATGTACGACATGCTGGAGCCGGTGGTGGCCAGCTTCTGCCCCGGCCTGGCGGCGCAACCGTATCATCTGAAGCGGTATCTCTGCGACGCGCCGGCGTAGCCGCCCGGGCGCTGCCGGCATGCGTCTTGCTGGCTACGGCGCATGTTCAAGCGCCGTACGTTCCTTCTCGCCGCCCTGCTCCCCCGCCCTGCCTTTGCGCAGTGGCAGCCGGAGCGCACCATCCGCATGGTCGCCCCCTTTGCTGCCGGGGGCGCCAGCGACCTGATCGCCCGCATGGTGGCGGAGGAGATGTCCCCGCTGCTCGGTCAGCAGGTGGTGGTGGAAAACCGCACCGGCGCCGGCGGCAGCGTTGGCACCGAAGCCGTGGTGCGGGCACGTCCGGATGGCCTGACCCTGCTGATGGGCAGCCAGGCCACCCACGCCACCAACCCTGCCTTGCAGAAGCTGAGCTTCGACCCGATCGCCGACCTCGCGGGCATCGGCCCGGTAGCCGGCGTGCCCGCCGTGATGGTGGTGCCGGCCGATTTGCCGGCCCGGAATCTGGCCGAGTTCATCGCGCTGGCCCGCGCGCGGCCCGGCGCGGTGACCTATGGCAGCGCCGGCATCGGCGCTTCCACACACCTGGCGGGGGCGTTGCTTGCGCAACTCGCGGGCATCGAGTTGCAGCATGTGCCCTACCGCGGCACCGCGCTGGCCATGCAGGACCTGATCGCCGGGCGAATCAACATGATGATGGATACGCTGCCGACGGCGCTGCCGCATATCCATGGCGGGCGCATCCGGGCGCTGGCGGTCAGCACCACCGCGCGCAACCCGACATTGCCCGATGTGCCGACCGTGGCCGAGGCCGGCGTGCCCGGCTATGAGGCGCTGAACTGGTATGGGCTATACGCGCCGACGGCGACGCCGGAAGCCGCGGTGGCCCGGCTGAACCAGGTGCTGGCGGCGGTGGTGGCGCGGCCGGCCTTCCAGGCCAGGCTGGCGGCGCAGGGCATGCTGCCGATGGCGTTGGACCGCGCCGCCTTCACCGCCTATGCCACCGCCGACCGGCAGCGCTGGACCGACGTGGTCCGCACCGCCAACATCACGCCTGCCGACTGAGGACTTTCCCCATGTTTCGCCGTTCGCTGCTTGCCGCGCTCGCCGTGCCCGCCCTTGCCCGGGCCCAAGGGACCGCGGTTGGCTGGCCGGACCATCCGGTGCGCTGGATCATCAACTTCCCGCCCGGGGGGGCCGCGGATACGCTGTCCCGTGCGCTGTGCGACAGCATCGGGGCGAAGCTGGGCCAGCCGCTGGTGCCGGAGAACCGGCCGGGCGCCGGCGGCATGGTCGGCGCCGACCTGGTGGCCAAGGCGCGCGGCGACCAGCACATCGTCATCATGTCCAACGCGGCGTCGCACGGCATCGGGCCGGTGCTGTACAACAACGTGCCCTACGACACGCTGCGAGACTTCCAGCATGTCGCGCTGGTCGGCACTTTTCCGAGTGTGCTGTGCGTGAACACCGATTTTCCGGCGCGGACCCTGGCCGAGTTCATCGCCGAGGCGAAGAAGCGCGGTGGCATCAGCTATGGCAGCGGCGGCAACGGCACCATGAACCACCTGTGCGGCCAGTTGCTCGGCAAGGCGGCGGGGGTGGAGCTGACGCATGTGCCCTACCGCGGCAGCGCGCCGGCGCTGACGGATACCATGGGCGGGCAGATCCCGGCCATCATGGAGAGCCTGCCGATCGCACTGCCGCATATCCGCGCCGGGCGATTGCGGCCATTGGCCACCAGCGAGGCCACGCGGGCGGCGACCACGCCGGACGTGCAGACCTTCGCCGAGGCCGGCTTTGGCGCGGCGCAATCGACCAACTGGTTCGGGTTCTCGGTGCCGGCGGGCGTGCCGGCGGCGCTGGTGCAGCGCTGGGTGGAGGTGATCCACGCCGCACTGGCCGACCCGAAGACGCGGGAGCGCTTCGGCACTATCGGCGTGGTGCCGGGCACCGGCGGGCCGGCCGAGTACACCGCCCTGGTGACCAACGAGCTGGCCCGCTGGCGCGAGGTGATCCGCGCCGGCAACATCAAGGCGGAATAGGCCGCCTGGCCCCGGGCGAGGTGGCCCGGGGCAATGGGCCGTTGCTGGGCGCGGCTGCCGTCGCCGCTACTGCGGCTCGATCCCCGCGGCGCGGGCGCGGTCCACCAGCAGCGGGATTTGCCGGCGCAGGGTCTCGGTGAACTTGGCGGGCTCGCCGGGGCCGGCGACGTAGCCCATGCCCTCCAGCTTGGCGATGATGGCGGGGTCCGCCAGCACCTTATTGATGGCCGCATTGGCGCGGGCGACGATGGGGGCGGGCGTGGCCGCCGGCACCACCATGCCGAACCAGAAGACGAAGCCGTAGCCCGGCAGTACCGAAGATACCGGCGGCACGCCCGGCAGCAGGCGGAAATCGGTGGGGTAGGTGCTGGCCAGCAGGCGGATGCGGCCTTCGCGCTGCTGCGCCAGGCCGGCGGGAATGTCGGTGAAGGTGCTGTCGATCCGCCCGGCCATCACGTCGGTCAGCGCTTCCGGCCCGCCGCGATAGGGAATGTTGGTCATCTCCACGCCGGCCATGCTGGCCAGCGTGGCGGAGGCGATGTGCGACGACGAATTGCCGGTGCTGTAGGTCAGCTTGCCCGGCGCCGCCTTGGCCATATCGATCAGCCCGCGCAGATCCTTCGCGGGGTGGTCGGCCTTCACTGCCAGCACATAGGGGTTGTCGGCGACGTAGCCGATGCTGGCAAAATCGCGCAGCGGGTCGTAGGGCAGGCGCTTCACGGTGTAGGTGTTCAGCGCGCCATTGGTGGTGCTGAGCACGGTCCAGGTATGGCCATCCGGCAGGGCACGGGCACCAGCCTCGGTGCCGACCACGCCATTGCCGCCGGCGCGGTTCTCGATGATGACGGGCTGGCCGAGTTCACGCGACAGCGGTTCCGCCAGGTTGCGGTGCAGCGTGTCCGTCACGCTGCCGGCGGGGAAGGCGACGATGATGCGGATGGGACGGTCCGGCCACGCTTGCGCGCGGGCCAGGCTGGGCAACAGCAGGGGGGCGGCCAAGGCCGCGCGACGCGTGAGCATCAGTGCATCTTCCCGAGGTAGCGATGGATTTCGGTGCAGTCGACCTTGGGGCCGAGCATGTCCACGGCTTCGTTGAACATCTCCAGCGTGGCCTTCAGCGCCACCGCGGGTTCGCCGGTTTCCTCGGCGATGGCGGCGGCCGTGGCCAGGTCCTTGCGCATCAGGCCCAGCTGGAAGCTGGGCGGGTAGGTCTGCTGGATCATCGCCTGGGCCTTCAGCTCGGTGGCCACGTTGCGGCCGGAGGAGGCGTTGATGACATCGGTCAGCACGTTCAGGTCCAGGCCGAGCTTTTCGCCCATGCGGAAGGCCTCGGCCGCCGCCAGTAGTCCGGCACCGTAGAGGAAGTTGTTCAGCGCCTTGGCAGCGTGGCCGGCGCCGGCGGCACCGCAGCGGATCAGCTGTTCGCCCATGCCGGCGAGTACCGGCTGGCCCTTGGCCCAGGCCGCGTCGTCGCCGCCGAACATGATGGCCAGCGTGCCGGACTTGGCCTTGGTGACGCCGCCGGAGACCGGCGCGTCGGCGTACATGGCGCCGGTGGCGGCGACGAGCGGCGCCAGGCGGCGGGTTTCCGCGGGCAGCGAGGAGGACATGTCGATGACCAGCTGGCCCGGCTTCAGCGCGGCGAGCAGGCCGCCCTGCCCTTCCATGACGGCCGAGACCACCTTGCTGTCCGGCAGCATCAGCACCACCACCTCGGCGCCGGCGGCGACCTCGGCGGGCGTCGCGGCGAAGGCGACCGCGGAGGTGCCTTCGGCCAGGGCGTCGCGGGCGGCGGGGTTGCTGTCGCAGCCCAGCACATGGTGGCCGTGGCGCAGCAGGCTGCGAGCCATGGGCAGGCCCATCATGCCGAGGCCTATGAAGCCGATGCGCGCCATGGCGCTTCCTCCGTTATTTGTCTGCCCGATGTTTCGCCGCAGCGGCAGCGGATGGCAAGCGGGCCTGTCTCGAATGTTTGAGCGGGTGTTTCACGCCTTTCGGCGATTCCGCCTCAGGCGATCACAGGCTAGAGCCTGATCGGCTTAGGCGAAATCGCCGTAAGCCGTGAATCAGTCTCTCAAACAACAAGCCTAGGAGCGTGAGCGCTTCAGTCAGAAGCGATCACGCTCTAGGGTGGGATTGTGACGAAATTCCCCACCTGGGTGGCCGCGCTGGGCGCCACATTGCTGATGCAGGCGGTGGCCAGCTACCTCAGCCAGACCCTGCCCGTGGTGGCGCCGCTGCTGATGGCCAGCGCCGGGCTGCGGCCGGAAGCGATCGGGCTGCTGAACGGGCTGGGCTCCGCCGGGACGGTGCTGGTGCTGCTGTGCGGCGGGCCGCTGCTGGCGCGGTTCGGGCCGGTGCGGGCGTTGCAGGGCGGCGCGGTGCTCTCGGCGCTGGGGCTGCTGCTGGCCATGCTCGGCGCGCTGCCAGCGCTGGTGCTCGGCTCCCTGCTGCTGGGCGCGGGGTATGGGCCTTCGGCGCCGGCGGGCAGCCGGATATTGGCGGCGACGGCACCACCCGGGCGACGCACGCTGATCTTTTCCATCAAGCAATCCGGCGCGCTGCTGGGCGGCGGCGCGGCGGGGCTGCTGGCGCCGCTGGCCGCGGGCTGGGGCGGCTGGCCGGCGGCGATGCTGTTGGGCGTGGCGATCTCCGGCCTGGCGGCCTGGGCCATTCAACCGTTGCGCGCACAGCTGGACGCGGAGCGCGAGCCGGCGACGGTGATCCGGCTCGGCGCGATCTTCAGCTTCGCCAACCTGGCCTCCCCGTTGCGGGCGCTGCGGCTGGACCCGCTGCTGTGGCCGCTGACGGTGCTCGGCATGGCCTTCGCGGTGGTGCAGGGCTGCCTGTTCAGCTTCACCGTCTCCTGGCTGGTGGACCAGCGCGGGCTGTCGCTGGCGGCGGCGGGTGGCGCCTTCGCGGCCATGCAGGGCTGCGGCATGGTGGCGCGCATCGCGCTGGCCATGCTGGCGGACCGCACCGGCAACACCGCCCGCAACCTGGTGCTGCAGGCCTTCCTGGCGGCGGGGGTGATCGCCGCGCTGGCGCTGGTGCCGGCCGATGCCGGGTACGGCGTATTGCTGCTGCTGTGCGGGCTGGGCGGGCTGCTCGGCGCCAGCTGGAACGGGCTGATGCTGGCCGAGGTGGCGCGGCTGGTGCCACCCGCAAAAATCTCGGATGCGACCAGCGGCTGCACGCTGATGATTTTTTGCGGGTACACGGTGGGGCCGGCGGGGTTTGCCGCGCTGGTGGGGGCAACGGCGGATTGGCGGCTGGCCTTCCTGATCGTCGCAGCGCAGGTGGGGCTGGCCGGGTTGGTGGTGGGCGGGCTGTTGTTGCGCCGGCGTCGCCCGCTTGCGGGCTGAGCCACCCGGCCGCAGAGTGGGTCGCAACAACACGCCGTCACGCCGAACCCGGAGAGTTGAGAATGTCGGTTACGCATGCGCCGGTGATCGTGGCGGGCGCGGGCCCGGTTGGGCTGGCCGCGGCGGCGGAGTTGCTGCGCCACGGCGTGGATGTGCTGGTGCTGGAGGCCGAGGCCGGCCTGCCCTATGAGCTGCGCGCCAGCACCTTCCATGCGCCCACGCTGGACATGCTGGACGCCTATGGCGCGACGGCGCCGATGATCGCGCAGGGTCTGGTGGCGCCCTTCGTGCAGTATCGCACGCGCGACCAGCAGATGATCGCGGAGTTCGACTTCCGCTGCCTGGCCGATGTGGCGAAGCACCCCTACCGGGTGCAGGTGGAGCAGTTCAAGCTGACCCACATATTGGCCGGGCTGCTGGCGGAAAAACCGGGCTTCCAGCTGCGCTTCAACGCCAAGGTAGAGAGTGCGGAGGATGACGGCGACCAGGTGCGGGTGACGCTGGCCGATGGCACGGTGCTGCACACGCCCTGGCTGATCGGCGCCGATGGCGCGCACAGCGCGGTGCGCCGCAGCCAGGGCATCGAGTTCGAGGGCTTCACCTGGTCCGAGCGCTTCCTGGTGCTGTCCACGCCGTTCGAGTTCGCCGACGTGATCCCGAACCTGGCGGACGTGACCTATTACGCCGACCCCGGCGAGTGGTTTTTCCTGCTGCGCGTGCCCGGGCTGTGGCGGGCGATGTTTCCGGTGGCGGCTGACGTGAGCGAGGAGGAGGTGATGACCGACGCCTTCGCCGAGGAACGCATGGCCGGCGTGCTGCAGGGGCGCCGCGCGTACGAGATCAAGCACCGCACGCTGTACCGGGTGCATCAGCGGGTGGCGAAGACCTTCCGCCAGGGGCGCGTGCTGCTGGCTGGCGATGCCGCGCATATCAACAACCCGCTCGGCGGCATGGGGCTGAATGGCGGCGTGCATGACGCGGTGAATCTCGGCGCCAAGCTGGCCCGGGTGGTGCATGGCGAAAGCGATGCGCTGCTGGATTTGTATGACCGCCAGCGCCGCGGCGTGACGGTGGAACACGTGCAGAAGCAGACCATCCTGAACAAGCAGAACCTGGAAGCCAAGGACCCCGAGGCGGCGCGCGCCTTCCGCCAGCGCTTGAGCGAGACGGCCGCCGACCCGGCCCGCGCGCGCGAATACCTGTTCGGCATCTCCATGCTGGGCAGCCTGAAGCGCGCCGAGGAAATCCAGTGATCGCGCGCCGCGCGCTGGCAGCGCTGCCATTCGCAACGCCGGTGTTGGCGCAAGGGGAATGGCCTTCGCGGTCGCTGCGCTTCGTGGTGCCGTATCCGCCGGGAGGCGCCAGCGACTTCATCGCGCGCATCGCCGCCGAGCACATGTCCCGCACGCTGGGCCAGGCGATCGTCATCGAAAATCGCGGTGGCGCGGCGGGCAATCTCGGCACCGAGCAGGTGGCGCGGGCGGCGGCGGATGGCTACACCCTGGGCCTGGGCGCCATCGGCACGCTGGCGGTGAACCGCTTTCTGTTCCACAGCCTGCCGTACAACCCGGACAATGACTTCATCCCCGTGTCGCTGCTGGCGCTGGTGCCGAACCTGATGGTGGTGCCGCCTGCCCTGCCGGTGAACTCGGTGCCGGAATTCGTCGCCTGGGCGAAGGCGCAGGGCACGGCGGTGAACTTCGGCAGCATCGGCAATGGTACGTCGCAGCATTTGGCCGGCGTGCAGTTCAACATGCTGACCGGCACGCAGATGGTGCATGTGCCGTATCGCGAATCCGCCCAGGTGAACACGGACCTGATGGAAGGCCGCGTGCAGGTGCTGTTCCAGTCCATCTCCGGCGCGGTGACGGACCTGGCCAAGACCGGGCGGATGAAGGCGCTGGCCGTCACCGGGGAAGACCGCGTGCCGGCCTTTGCCGAGTTGCCGACGCTGAAGGAGGCGGGGATCAACGTCACCACCGTCGGCTGGTTCGGGCTTGTCGTGCCGGCCGGCGTGCCGCAGCGCGTGGTGGACAAGCTGGAAGCCGCCGCGGAAGCCGCGATGCGCGACCCCGCCGTGGTGGCGCGCGTCACCGCCAGCGGCAGCGTGGCGCGGGCGCAGGGCAGTTCCGCGTTTACCGTTTTCATTGCCGAGGAAACCGAGCGGCTGCGCGCGATTGTGCGGGCTTCCGGCGCGACGGCGGATTAGGGGCCAGGCCAACCGGCGGCCAGAGGGCGCAGCGCGCAGCGCGAGCACCTGGAGGCCTCGCCGGTGGTCCAGACGAGGGAAAACCCATGCATCACCTGAACTTCGAATTCCGCAGCAAGGGCGCCAGCGAGCATCGCAGCGTGCCGATCCGCGACCTGGTCATCGCCGGGTGGACCGGGCGCGACGCGCACAAGGTGCAGGAGCATATTGAGGAGTTGGCCGCGATCGGCGTGGCGCCGCCACCCAGCGTGCCCTGCTTCTATCGCGGCTCGACGCTGCTGCTGACGACGGACGAACACATCGACTGCCTGGGGCCGGAGAGCAGCGGCGAGGCCGAGTTCTTCCTGCTGCTGCGGGAGGATGGCTGGTGGGTCGGTGCCGGTAGTGACCATACCGACCGCAAGGTGGAGGCGTATTCGATCACCGTTTCCAAGCAGATGTGCCCGAAGCCGGTCGCGCCGGTGCTGTGGAAGTTCGAGGACGTGGCCGCGCATTGGGACCAGCTGGTGATCCACTCCGAGGTGGATGACGGCAGTGGCTTCGTCACCTACCAGCAGGGCAGCATCGCGGCGATGCGCGACCCGCGCGACCTGATTGCGCGCTACGAAGCAGCGGTGGGCCAGCCGGGGCCGGATACGCTGATGTTCGGCGGCACGCTGCCGGTGCATGGTGGCATCCGTGCGCGGCAAAAATTCCGGCTTTCGCTGCATGACCCGGTGCGCGGTGAGACGATCCGCCACGCCTACACCACCCGCTGGCTGCCGAACTAGAGCCTGATCGGCTTAGGCGGAATCGCCGTAAGCCGTGAATCAGTCTCTCAAACAACAAGGCTAGAGCGTGAGCGCTTCAGTCAGAAGCGATCACGCTCTAGCGTCCGGTCGCCGGAGGGCCGCAGGGCCCGGAGGCGTGAACCGGCCGCTCATTTTCCGAGGGGATACGACGATGGCGATCGAGAAAGAGCACCTGGAATTCCACAAGCCGGACCTCAGCGAGGGCTGGCACAACCCGGGCTACTACCCCGACGGGATCGAGCAGAAAATCCTGGCGGGCTTCCTGGATGAGGGGAACAAGCGCGGCCACCGCACCCGGCTCCTGCGCTTCGCGCCCGGCAAGTTCACCACGGCGCCCTTCGTGCATGACTACTGGGAAGAGGTGTGGCTGGTCAGCGGCGACCTGATTGTCGGCAACGACGCGGATGGCAAGGGCGGCGAAAGCTTCACCGAGATGGCCTATGCCTGCCGCCCGCCCGGCGTCGCGCACGGCCCGTTCAAGAGCGAGACCGGCTGCGTGCTGATGGAATCGCACTACTACGACGAGACGAAGAAGTAGCCACGCGCGGCTGGACAGTGATCACCGCTGACTGAAGCGGTAATCACTGTCCAGCTTCCTTCGAGAGACTGATTCACGGCTTTCGGCGATACCGCCTAAGCCGATCAGGCTCAAAGCGCGTGGCGGTAGATGATGAAGCCGGAGCGTTCCGCCAGCTTGTTGTACAGCGCCTGGGCGGTCGTGTTGGTCTCATGCGTCTGCCAGTACACGCGGAAGGCGCCGGCCTGCGTGGCGCGGGCATAGACCGCCTCGATCAAGGCGCGGCCGACGCCCTGGCCGCGCGTCTCCGGCGTGGTGAACAGGTCCGCCAGGTAGCAGTTCGGCTCCACCATGTTGGTGCTGCGGTGGAACAGGTAGTGCACCAGGCCGACCAGCCTGCCGTCCTGTTCCGCCACCAGCGCATGCATCGGCTCGGCGGGGTCCAGGAAGCGCGCCCAGGTTATCAGGGTGGTGGCTTCCGGCACCGCTGTCGGGCCGCTGCGCTCATAGAAGGCATTGTAGCCGGCCCAGAGCGGCGCCCAGCCGGCGTAGTCGGCGGCGGAGACGGCGCGGATCAGCATCACACCACCCAGCTCGGCTTGCGCTTTTCCTTGAAGGCGGCGATGCCCTCGGCCGCTTCCGGGCTGCTGGCGGTGCGGCCGAAGCTGGCGGCGCCGGCCTCGGCGTAGCCATCCGGCGACAGCGGCCCGAGCGCGCGCAGCAGCAGCTTGGTTTCCGCCAGGGCGTTGGGGGCGCCTTCCAGCACGTCGCGCGCGCTGCGCTGCACCAGGGCTTCCAGCGCCGCGGCGTCGGCCACCACCTCATGCACCAAGCCGATGCGGCCGGCTTCCGTGGCGTCGATCACCCGGCCTTCCAGCACCATGCGGGTTGCATTGGCGCGGCCCATGCGGCGGACCATCCAGGGCAGGATCTGCGCCGGCACCAGGCCGCGGCGCGTCTCCGGCGCGGCGAAGCGGGCGTTGGCAGTGGCGAAGGCGATGTCGGCACAGCAGTTGAAGCCCAAGCCGCCGGCGTGGCAGCTGCCCTCGATGGCGGCGATGACCACCTGCGGCAATTCGGAGATGCCGACGAAGCGGGCGCCGGTCTTGGCGTTGCGCTCGCGCTGGGCTTCCAGCTTGGCCTCGGGGGACATCGGCTTCTGCACCTCGGTCAGGTCCAGGCCGGCGCAGAAATGGCCGCCGGCGCCGCTGATGACCAGCACGCGGGCGGTCTTGTCCTCGCGCAGCTCGGCCAGCAGGGCGGACCAGGCTTCGCCCATGGCGGTGCTGATGCTGTTGCGGCGGTCCGGCCGGTTCATGATGGCGCGGACCACCGGGCCTTCGCGCTGGATCAGCAGGGGGTTTTCGTCGGCCATGGGGTGGTTCCTCCGGGTTTTCGGAAACAGGTTACGCGGCGGGCCGGAATGCGGCTAGGCTTCCCCAAAACACGGGGAGAAAACGCCATGCGAAGCGTCGCTTTCGTGCTTGCCCTGCTGCTGACGGCGCCGCTTGCCCGCGCCCAGCCGCAGCCCATCACCCTGGTGGTGAACTACGTCGCCGGCGGCGCCACCGACATCATCGCCCGGATCATGCAGCCAGCCTTGATCGAGGCTTGGGGCACCCAGGTCGTCATCAAGAACAGCGCCGGGGCGTCGGGGGCCATCGGCGGGGCGGAGGTGGCGCGGGCGCGGCCGGATGGGCTGACGCTGCTCCTCTCGCCCTCCGGCGGCAGCGTCATTGCGCCGAACTTCCAGCGGCCGGCGCCCTATACCATCGCCAGCTTCGCGCCGATCTGCCAGGTGGTGGAGACGCCGATGGTGACGATGACGCCGCCCACGACCGGGCTGCGCACCATGGCGCAGTTCATGGATCGGGCGCGGGAAGGCAATGGCGGCTACGCCTATTCCACCGCCGGCGTCGGCAGCGGGCCGCATCTGGCGATGATCGCGCTGGCCCGGCTGACGCGGACGCCGATGAACCACATTCCGTTCCGTGGCAGCGGCGAGGCGGTGCAGGCGATGCTGGCCGGGACCGTCGAGACGCTGTCCGACCAGGCCAGCCTTGTCCGGCAATACGGGCTGCACCCGGTGGTGGTGTGGTCCGCCCAGCGCGCCGCGCAGTTCCCGGACACGCCGACGATGCGGGAGGCCGGGTACGACCTGGAATTCGATATCTGGACCGGCATCTTCGCGCCCGCCGGCACGCCGGATGCGCTGCTGGCGCGGTATGAGGCCGGCTGCGAGCGGATGCTGCGCAACCCCGCCGTGGTGGCCGGGCTGGCGCGGGTGGACATGAACATCCGCTGGCGCAACCGGGTGGAGCTGGGGCGCTTCATGCAGGCGGAGGACGTGAAGTTCCGCACGCTGATCGACAGCGCGGGGCTGCGCCGGGGCGAATAGCGCCGGCTTCCGGTGGTTGGCTTCCGGTGGTTGGCTTCCCCTGGGGCGCCGGCTGGCGGATGCTGGTGGCAACCCGTGGAGGAACCCGATGCCCGACCCTCGCGCCGCAGCGCTGCGCGCCGCCCTGAATGTCCATCGCCCGGCCGTGGCGATGGCGGCGCATAGCCCGCTTTCCGCCAGGTTGGCGGAGGAAGCCGGGTTCGAGGCGATCTGGGCCAGCGGGTTCGAGCTTTCGGCGCTGCACGCGGTGCCGGATGCGAACATCCTCTCCATGGGCACGCAGCTGGAGAATGTGCGCGCCATGGCGGCGGCGGTGCGGATACCCGTGGTGGCGGATATCGACACCGGCTTCGGCAATGCGGTGAATGTGCATTACCTGGTGCCGCAATTCGTGGCCGCCGGGGCAGCCGCCATTGTCATGGAAGACAAGACCTTCCCGAAGGACAGCAGCCTGCGGCCCGGCGGGCGGCAGCATTTGGTGCCGGTGGCGGAGTTCCAGGGCAAGATCGCCGCCGCCTGCGCGGCCCGCGGCGACAGCGGCTGCCTGGTGGTGGCGCGGACCGAGGCGCTGATCGCCGGGCTGGGCGAGGACGAGGCGCTGGCGCGGGGCGCCGCCTATGCCGAGGCGGGCGCGGATGCGGTGCTGATCCACAGCAAGCAGAAGACGCCGGAGGAGATCGTCAGCTTCTGCCGCGCCTGGTCCGGCCGGGTGCCGCTGGTGCTGGTGCCGACCAGCTATCCGCAGCTGGACGAGGCGGCGATCGGCGCCCTGGGCAAGGTCGGGCTGGTGATCTGCGGCAATCACGCCATCCGCGCCGCCGTGGCCGCCATGCGGTCCACCTTCAAGCGGATCAGGGCGGAACGCAGCATCGCGGGCGTGGAGGGGGAGATCGCCAGCGTGCAGGAGGTGTTCGACCTGCAGGGCGACGCGGCGATGCGCGGGGTGGAGCAGCGTTTCCTGCGCTAGGTGGCGCCGGGCGATGCAGACTCGCGCCGGGCGTTGTAAGCAGTGCAGCGCAAGGCTATGGTACCCGCCTCAGGGGAACAAGACATGAACGATTTGTTCGGTGGCAAGCGGCCGCCGAAGGGCGGCGCCGCCGAACCCGACTCCTACTCCGCCAAGGATATCGAAGTGCTGGAGGGGCTGGAGCCCGTCCGTCGCCGCCCTGGCATGTATATCGGCGGCACCGATGAGAACGCGCTGCACCACCTGGCCTCCGAGATCATCGACAACGCGATGGACGAGGCGGTGGCCGGGCATGCCAACTTCATCGAAGTGACGCTGGAGCCGGGCAACTGGCTGACGGTGCGCGACAATGGCCGCGGCATCCCGACCGACCCGCACCCGAAATTCCCCAAGCAATCGGCGTTGGAGGTGATCCTCACCACGCTGCATTCCGGCGGCAAGTTCTCCGGCAAGGCCTATGAGACCTCGGGCGGGTTGCACGGCGTGGGGTCGTCAGTGGTCAATGCGCTGAGCGAACGGCTGGAGGTGGAGGTGGCGCGCGACCGCGTGCTGTACACCATGGCGTTTGCGCGAGGCGTGCCGCAGGGCAAGCTGAAGAATGCCGGGGCGGTGCATAACCGGCGCGGGACCGTCATCCGGTTCAAGCCGGACCCGGAGATCTTCGCCAAGCATGAGTTCAGCGCGGCCCGGCTGTACCGGTTCTGCCGCAGCAAGGCGTACCTGTACCGGGGCGTGGAAATACGCTGGGCCTGTGACGCGTCGCTGGCCAAGGACGAGACGCCAGCCAGCGCGGTGCTGCATTTCCCCGGCGGTCTCGGCGACTTTTTGGCCGCGGCGGTGCAGGGCAAGGCGCCAGTGGTGCCAGCGCCCTGGTGCGGCGGGGGTGACTTCCCTGAGGGCCAGGGCAGGTGCGAGTGGGCAGTGACCTGGCTGGACCATGCCGAGGGCTTCCTCAACACCTACGCCAACACCATCCCGACCCCGCAGGGCGGCACGCATGAGGCGGGGTTGCGGGCGGCGCTCGTCAAGGGCCTGCGGGCCTATGGCGAGATGAAGAAGGAAAAGCGCGCGGCGACGATCACGGCCGAGGACCTGCTGACTGGCATGGCCGGCATGTTGTCTGTGTTCATTCGCGAACCGCAATTCCAGGGCCAGACCAAGGACCGGCTGACCAGCCCCGAGGCCACGCGCTACGTGGAGCAGGCGCTGCGCGACCACTTCGACCATTGGCTGACCGGCGACCCCGCGACTGCGGACAATCTGCTGGCCTGGGCGATCGAGCGGGCCGAAGACCGGATCAGGCGGCGGGAACAGAAGGACACGCCGCGCAAATCCGCCACGCGCAAGCTGCGGTTGCCGGGCAAGTTGGCCGATTGCGCGCGGGAAAGCGCCGAGGGGACCGAGCTTTTTCTTGTTGAGGGTGACTCGGCCGGTGGTTCCGCCAAGCAGGCGCGCGACCGGGAGACCCAGGCGGTGCTGCCGCTGCGGGGGAAAATCCTCAATGTTGCCAGTGCCAGCACGGAAAAGCTGCGCGGCAACCAGGAGCTGAAGGACCTGATCGAGGCGCTGGGCTGCGGCGTCGGCGAGAAATTCGACCTGGCCCGCCTGCGCTATGGCCGTGTCGTCATCATGACGGACGCCGATGTGGACGGCGCCCACATTGCGGCCTTGCTGATGACGTTCTTCTACAAGGAACTGCCGGTGCTGGTGCGGGAGGGCCGCGTCTTCCTGGCGCAGCCGCCGCTGTACCGGCTGCAGCATGGCGGCAAGAGCATCTATGCCAAGGACGATGCCGACCGCGAGCGGCTGATGAAGAAGGAGTTCAAGGCCAACGCCAAGGTGGAGGTCAGCCGCTTCAAGGGCCTGGGCGAGATGCCGCCGGCCGCCCTGAAGGAGACCACGATGGACCCGAAGAAGCGCACCCTGCTGAAGGTGGTGCTGCCGGCCGAGGACCGCGCCGCCACCGCCGAGCTGATGGAGGCGCTGATGGGCCGCAAGCCGGAGCTGCGCTTCAAGTTCATCCAGGACAATGCCGCCCGGATGGATGCCGAGGCGGTGGACGCCTAGCGTCTGATCGGCTTAGGCGGAATCGCCGTAAGCCGTGAATCAGTCTCTACAACAACATGCCTGGAGCGTGAGCGCTTCAATCAGAAGCGATCACGGTCTAGCGCCGCTCAGCCATCCACATTGGTGGTGTTGCGCGGCACGCCCACGGCCTTCCAGGCGTTGCGGATCACCTCGGAGACGCGGATCGGGCTGGGAACGCCGCGGAGGATGTGGACTTCCTCGGGCTGGCCGCGGCCCTCGGTGGCCTTGATGGTGACGTCGCCGATGCCGAGCAGGCGCTGCCACAGGCTGCGGGTGACCACCACGTCGCGGATGCGGAACACTTCCACGTCGTCGCGCACCTTGTTCCAGAAGCCGGTTTCCACCAACACACGTTCATTGCTGACGGTGATGTGCTGCCGGCCGAGGAAGCTGAGCCACCACAACAACAGCAGGAAGGCGCCGGCACCGACGCCGGCGGCCACTTCCAGCATGGGGTCGAGGCTGAGGAATTGCATTTCCAGCAGGGGCAGGCCGGCCATCAGCGCCAGGCACAGCAGCGGCGCCACCAGGCCGTAGAAGAAGCCGGCGGAGCGCCGGGTCTCGCGGGTTTCCAGCAAGCGCTGCTCTGGGGGGGTGGACATGGTCGCAGCCTCGCTTCGGTTGCAGCGGTGGCCTGGCGCCAGCCCGCCCGATGATCTTCGACCCAGGGTTTAGGCCGCGAACCCCAGGCGCCGCAACCATTGCGGCGGCGGTGTTGCTGGCCATGGTCGCCACCGCCGCCTGGCCGGCGGAACCCCAGCGCGCCGGGGCCAGCGCGGCGGCGCAGCAGGCGGCGCGGCAGTTCCTGTGCCCGCATGGCGGCAGCCCAAGCTGGGGCGGGCGCTGCCGGCCGGGCAGCGGCGGCGAGGCGCAGCTGCGGGGCTGGGATCGCGGGCTGCCGCCGGCCGCGCATGTCCAGGCCGGCTGCCCGCCCGGCACCCAGGCCGAACCGGCGTTGGGCGCCGCGGCCCAGCGCTGCCGGCCATTGCCGTAGCGCTGGGTCGGCATCGGCGGCGTCGCCCTGGCGGCGGCCCGGCCGCCCAGGCAACCCAGTGGATCACCCGATACCGTCCCCGGCGCCGCGCGACCCAGCCAGCCGGTCACCCATCCTGCCGGGCCAAGGCCGGCAGGCCCGCCGGCCCCCGGGCGGCGATCAGCCGCCGGCCCAGCGCAATGCCCGGCAGTTCCACCCAGCGGTGGATCGCCATGGCCGCCAGCAGCATCAACCCCAGGCTCAGCGCCAGCCGCAGCGCTGCCCGCGGCAGGTCGCCGTCCACCGGCGGCAGCACCAGCAGCACCGCCTGGATCGCCGGCAGATGCGCCAAGTACAGGCAGTAGGACAGGGTACCGAGCCCCTGCAACGGCGCCAGCCGCATCACCCGCCGCAGCGGCTGCGCCAAGGGGTCCGCTACCGCCAGGCTGGCGTAGAGCGCGGCAATCCAGGGCAGCAGCACCGGCAGTTGCTGCGGCACGGCAAAGGCGAAGCCCTGCGCCAGCGTCGCCGCCGCCGCCAGCCGCACAACCTGCGGCGTGGCGCGGCGCAGTTCCAGCCAGGCGAAGGCCGAGAGGATGCCCACCAGAAAATGCCCCAGCCGCATCGGCAGGAAGCTGGTGGTGCCGCAGAAGCTGAGGTTGCGCCAGGCCAGCCAGCCGCCCAGTATGGCCAGCCCCGCCACCACCAGCACCCGCCCCGGCCGCACCTGCCGGCCGCCGATGAAGCCGATCAGCGCCGGCGCCACCAGATAGAACTGCCATTCCAGCGAAATGCTCCAGGCCGGGCCGAGGATGGAGCGGGCGCCACATTCCAGCAGGGCATCCGGCACCAGCCCCTGCACCATGCCCAGCACCAGCAGCGTCCGCAGCAAGGTCTCGCCGGGCGCGCTGAAGTCTGCATGGTTCAGCCCCGCGCCCAGCGCCGCCAGCAGCAGCATCAGCGCCAGGCAGGCCGCCAGCACCGGGAACAGCCGGAAGAAACGACGCAGCAGGAAGGCACTGTAGGTGGTGCCGCGGCCTTGCAGCGCCATGGTGATGACGAAGCCGGACAGCAGGATGAAGCCATCCACCGCCAGGCCGCCATAGCTGACCAGGTGCAGCAGTGGGTTGCTCTGACCCTCCGGCAGCAGGTGCGACGCCACCACCCAGGCCGCCAACAGGCCGCGCAACGCGTGCAGTTCCGGCACGAATTCCGGCTTGGTCATGCTTGGTCCCGCAACATCAGGGGCGCAACCTATCAGCGCCGCCCGACGCTGCCGCTTCACAGCCGGCGGCTTGGCATCACGTCCCGGCCAGCGGGACATCCAGCGCTCAGGCCTCGACGCGCCGGGAGGCAGCCCCCACATTGGCAGCGGAGTGCCGCCGCATGGATACCCTGCCCCCCGTCATGTTCTTCCCGCCCAAGCGCGCGGCCCCGCCGATGGAGCGGCCGCTGCGCGTGGTCAGCCCGTTCGAGCCGAATGGCGACCAGCCGGCGGCGATCCGCACGCTGCTGGCCGGCATCGCGGCCGAGGAGCGCGACCAGGTGCTGCTGGGCGTCACCGGCTCCGGCAAGACCTTCACCATGGCCAAGGTGATCGAGGCGATCCAGCGCCCCACCCTGATCCTGGCGCCGAACAAGACCCTGGCGGCGCAGTTGTACGGGGAGATGAAGAGCTTCTTCCCCGACAACGCCGTGGAATATTTTGTCAGTTACTACGACTACTACCAGCCGGAAGCCTATGTTCCGCGCACCGACACCTATATTGAAAAAGACGCGCAGATCAACGAACAGATCGACCGCATGCGGCATTCCGCCACGCAGATGCTGCTGGAGCGGAACGACGTCGTCATCGTGGCCAGCGTGTCCTGCATCTACGGTATCGGCAGCGTCGAGACCTATTCCCGCATGGTGGTGAAGCTGGAACTCGGCGGCCGGATGGACCGCGATGTGCTGGTGAAGGGCCTGGTCGAGCAGCAATATCGCCGCAACGACAGCTTCTTCGCCCGCGGCACATTCCGCATCCGCGGCGAAACGGTGGATATCTGGCCCTCCCACCTGGAGGACCGCGCCTGGCGCGTCTCCCTGTTCGGCGACGAGATCGACGGGCTGAAGGAGTTCGACCCGCTGACCGGCGAGGTCACTGCCGAGATGGACAAGGTCAGCATCTACGCCAACAGCCACTACGTCACCCCTAGGCCGACGCTGGCCCAGGCGATCAAGTCGATCAAGGCGGAGTTGCAGGAACACCTGGCGGTGCTGGAAAGCCAGGGCAAGCTGCTGGAAGCCCAGCGGCTGGGCCAGCGCACGCAATTCGATATCGAGATGCTGGAAACCACCGGCTCCTGCAAGGGCATCGAGAACTACTCGCGCTATCTGACCGGCCGTGCCCCCGGTGACCCGCCGCCGACGCTGTTCGAATACCTGCCGGAGAACGCGCTGCTGGTGGTGGACGAAAGCCACGTCACCATCGGCCAGTTGGGCGGCATGTATCGCGGCGACTTTGCCCGCAAGACCATCCTGTCCGAGTTCGGCTTCCGGCTGCCCAGTTGCATGGACAACCGGCCGCTGAAGTTCGAGGAGTGGGAGGCCTTCCGGCCGCAGACCGTCTTCGTCAGCGCCACGCCCGGCCCGTGGGAGATGGAGCGCGTCGGCGGCGTCGTCGCCGAGCAGGTCATCCGCCCGACCGGCCTGGTGGACCCGATCACCGAAATCCGCCCGGTGGAAGGCCAGGTGGACGACCTGCTGGCCGAATGCCGCGACCAGGTAACCAAGGGTGGCCGCGTGTTGGTGACCACCCTGACCAAGCGCATGGCCGAAGACCTGACGGAGTATATGACCGAGGCCGGCATCCGCGTGCGCTACCTGCATTCGGACGTGGATACGCTGGAACGGATCGAGATCATCCGCGACCTGCGCCGCGGCGTGTTCGACGTGCTGGTCGGCATCAACCTGCTGCGCGAGGGGCTGGATATTCCCGAATGCACGCTGGTCGCCATCCTCGATGCCGACAAGGAAGGGTTTCTGCGCAGCTTCACCAGCCTGGTGCAGACCATCGGCCGCGCCGCGCGCAACGCGGAGGGCCGCGTGGTGCTGTATGCGGACCGCATGACCGACAGCCTGAAGCGCGCGCTGGAGGAAACCGAGCGCCGCCGCACCAAGCAGGTGGCCTGGAACCTGGAGCACGGCATCACGCCGACCAGCATCAAGCGCGATATCAGCGACGTGATGCAGAGCGTCTATGAGCAGGACTACGTGACGGTGGACGCGGTGGAGGGCGACGCCGCCAGCCACTTCGTCGGCAAGGATTTGCGCGCCAGCATCGTGGAGTTGGAAAAGCGCATGCGCGCGGCGGCGGCCGACCTGGAGTTCGAGGAAGCCGCCCGGCTGCGCGACGAGGTCAAGCGGCTGGAGTTGCTGGAACTCGGCGCCGAGGCCGCGACCAGCCTGGGGCTGACCGGCGCCCGCACCGTCAACGCCGCCGGCCGCAGCCTGCAGGAAGCGGTGCCGCGCAGCGGCGGCGCCAGGCCCAACGGCAATAAGCCCAGCCGGGGGGAAGCCTGGAAGCCCACGCCGCTGGGCCCGGGCGGCGGCGGCTATGACCCGAAGAAGGGGCGCGGCCGCAAGCGCGGCTGAAATGCCGCGCGCACAAGCGGCAGCGGTGGAACAGCCCCGCCGGATCGTCGTTCTCCTGCCTGGTAACCGCAGGAGAAGCCTATGTTTTTTCATCGCAAGGAACTGATGTTCCCGGTCAAGGTCGGCACCCCCAACGCGCGCTTCGGCCAGTTTCTGCTGGAGCAATTCGGCGGCGCCACCGGCGAACTCACCGCCTCGCTGCAATACTGGGTGCAGTCCTTCCACGTGCAGGATGCCGGTATCCGCGACATGCTGCAGGACATTGCCATCGAGGAGTTCAGCCACCTGGAAATGGTCGGCCGGATGATCGAGCTGCATTGCCAGGGGCCGAAGCGCCAGGCCGCCGAGCAATCGACGCTCTTTGCCATCCGCGGTATCGGCCCGCACTTCCTGGACAGCCAGGGCCAGGCCTGGACCGCGGCCTACATCAATGAAGGCGGCAACGTCGTGCGCGACCTGCGCGCCAACATCGCCTCCGAGGCTGGCGCCCGGCAAACCTACGAGGCGCTGATCAATGCCTGCGACGACGCCGGCACCAAGGAAGCGCTGACCTTCCTGCTGACGCGCGAGATCAGCCACACGCAGATGTTCATGCAGGCGCTGCACAGCATGGGCAAGCTGGACGAGCCGATGTTCGGCACGGTGCAGCCGGACGAGACGGTGGATCTGTACTTCAACCTGTCGCGCAACGGCGCGCTGGACCGGCGCGGCGCCTGGAACCAGGAGCCAACCTTCCGCTACGTGGATGACCCCTCCCCGCAGGGCCAGGTGCCGGCCGAGGTGGTCAACCCCGATGACGAGAAGATGGCCACCCCGGGGGGCCAGGGGGCCAAGGCCAAGGCCGCCAGCACCACGCGCTGACGCAACCGCAGCGGCCACCGCGCGTTGCCGGCCTCTATGGGATTGCGCGGGGGCTGTGGCGGCAATGGGTGACTATACCGGCAGGATCGATATCCACCGTCCGGCCGAGGAGGCTTTCGCCTTCCTGGCCGATATCGGCAACATGCCGCGCTACCTGCCCTCGGTGCGCCAGGCGCGGGCCGAAGGCGGCGACCGGATCGTGCTGGATGGCGAGGCCGAGGGCCGTGCCTGGCAGGCCGAGGGCTGGATGGACGTGGACCCCGAGCGCCGGCAGATGCGCTGGGGCAGCGATGCGCTGGTCTATTACAAGGGCGAGTTGCAGGTGACCGGCCAGGGCGACCGTTGCCAGGTGGAGCTGCGCCTGCACCTGGTGCCGCTGCCGCATATCGCCGCCCGCATGGTGGAGAAATCCGGCAGCGTCGAGGCCGGGTTGAAGCACGCGCTGGAACGCACGCTGGAGAGCATCCGCCAGGCGGTGGAGGGCAGCGGCCCCATGCGCGGCAAGCAGCAGCCCGGCGCCAAGCTGTTCGGCCGCGGCGCCATGATGAAGCCGGAGAGCCGCTGACCTCCCGCGCCGAACTGCCCAGGCCGCGATCAATGCTTCAGCGGGCGGTGATCCGGGTCTAGCCTGCCCTCAACGAAGCAGGAGGGGGCGGTGGTGGCACATCTCGGAAGGCGGGCGCTGATCGGCGGCCTGGCGCTGCCAGCCCTGGCCCGGGCGCAGGGCGAATGGCCCACGCGGCCGTTGCGCATCATCGCGCCCTATACCCCCGGCGGCGGCATCGACACCACGGCGCGGCTGCTGGCCCTGGTGATGGGCCGCGAGCTGGGCCAGCCGGTGGTGGTGGAGAACCGGCCGGGTTCCGCCGGCATGATCGGCGCCGCCGAGGCATCCCGCGGCCAGCCGGACGGCTACACGCTGCTGGTGGATGCGATCCCGCATGTTGCCAATCCGCAGGTGCTGACGGGCATTCCCTTCGACTACCTGACCGCCTTCGCGCCGGTCTCGCTCAGCGTCATCGTGCCGCATGTGATGGTGGTGCCGCTGTCCTCGCCGGCTCGTACGGTCGCGGAGTTCATCGCGCTGGCCAAGGCGCGGCCGGGCCAGCTGGCCTACGGCACCCCGGGCGCGCTGACCGCCAGCCACTTCGCCAGCGCGCTGCTGGCCAATCGGGCGGGGATTGAGCTGGTCCACGTGCCGTATCGGGGCGGCACCGCTGCACTGCCGGACCTGATGAGCGGCAACATCGCCATGATGATGGGCACCGTCTCCTCCTCCGTCCCGCTGGTGACGGAAGGCCGCATCCGCTGCATCGGCGTCACCACCAAGACGCGGCTGGCCAACCTGCCGGAGGTGCCGACCATCGCCGAGCAGGGCCTGCCGGGCTACGAGATGAACGAATGGAACGGCCTGTTCACCGTGGCCGGCACGCCGCCGGCGGTGCTGGCGCGGCTCAGCGCCGCGGCCCAGGCGACCATGCGCGACCCCGTGGTGCAGGCACGCATGGCCACGCTGGGGCTGATCCCCGTCGGCAGCACGGCGGAGGATTTCGCCAGCTTCATCGCCGGTCAGCGGGAGATTGTCCGCACGCTGATCGCGGACAACCGGATGAGTGCGGGCTGAGGTCGGATCGCCGCAGGGCCGCAAGGCCCGCAGGCGTGAAGCCGCCCGCCGTCACGCCTTCCGCATGTTCCAGAACACGGTGAAGGGCGCTTCCAGCGCGCCCTGCACATTGCTGCGCCGGGCGATGGGCCAGACATAGCTGCCCATGTTGCCGAAGGGCGGGTTGGCGTAGTAGCGGCGCTGGATATCCGCCGCCTTGGCCTGCTGTGCCGGCAGGTCCGGCGCCTGGAACCAGGCCTCGACCAGCGCCACCATCTCGGGGTCCGGTGCCTGACCCAGCAGCGGCACATGCGCGGCGGGCGAAGCGGTACCCACGCCCTGCCAGGTCAGCGGGAAGCAGGACCAGTTGGTGCTCTCGCTGCGGTCGCGGCTGCGCCAGCGGCTGAACATGGTGCCGAGGTCCATCGCCTGGAAATCCACGTTCAGGCCAAGCCCGGTCATCATCTGCTGCGCCACCAGGCCCATGGCATTCAGGTGCGGCGCGTCGCTTGGTACCATCAGCACCACGCGCTCACCCTTGTAGCCGCTCTCGGCCACCAGGCGGCGCAAGGCGGCGGGGTCGCGGGCGGGCAGCGTCTCCTGCCCCGCCTTGGTGTCCATCAGTGACCCCGGCGTGTAGATGCCGGTGCCGGTGTGGAACAGCGAGGTATCGTCGCCGACCGCGGCCTGCATGAACTCGCGCTGGTCGATGGCGGCGATGACGGCGCGGCGCAGCGCCACGTTGTCGAACGGCGCGACCGCGTTGTTGAAGTGCAGATAGGCCGACCAGCCATAGATATCGGTCTTCTGCATCTGCACGTCGCGCTGCCGGCGCAGCCGCGGCATCAGGTCGAACAGCGGGCGTTCGACGTAATCCACCTCGCCGCGTTGCAGCGCCGCGGCGGCGCCGGCCGCGTCCGGCATCGTGGTCCACTCGACACGGTCGAAATGCACCACCTTGCCGCCGGCCAGGTAGTTCGGCGGTTCGTTGCGCGGGATGTAGTCGGGGTTGCGGCGGAACGCGGCGGAGGCGCCGCTGACCCATTCATCCTTCTGCCACAGGAAGGGGCCGGAGCCGATGATCTCCTTCACCTCGGTGAAGGCGGTGATCTTGCTGACCCGCTCCGGCATCACCCAGGGTTCGGTCAGGCCGCGCAGCATCTGCGGGAAGGGCCGCTTCAGCCGGATCTCGAAGCGCTTGTCGTCCAGCGCCTTCATCTCCTCCACCAGCGGCGTCATCCGCTGGCCGATCGGCCGGCGCTGCGCCCAGCGGGCGATGGAGGCGACGCAGTCGATGGCGAGCACCGGCTCCCCGGTGCTGAACTTCAGCCCATCGCGCAGCGTGAAGTTCCAGCGCAGGCCATCGGCGGAGACTTCCTCGCCGGCGACCATCTGGCGCTGCGCGGTCAGCGTCGGGTCCAGCCCGTACAGGCAATCATAGACCATCAACGAGGCGGTCAGCGCCACGGCGCTGGAGGACCAGATGAAGTCCAGCGAGAACAAATCCGTGCTGGGCACGTAGCGCAGCACGCGGGGGTTGCCCTGCGCCAGGGCGGGGCGCGCCAGCATTCCGGCGGCAAGCGCGGGCAAGGCACGGCGAGGCAGAGTCAACATGGGGCGGCTCCCGGCAGGGTTGCCGCAAGGCTAGGCGGCGACGCGGCGGCGCCACAAGGGCAATGCGTGCCCCGTGATGCCGCCGCGCCGTACGTGCTGCCTAAGCCGCAGGCCAGGCCACCGCCGGCAGCACAACGCCGCGGCATTCGCCGAAGCCGATGCCGACCGCGCCGGCTTTCTCGGCCCGCGCCCGGAAGATCACCTCGTCGCCGTCTTCCAGCCACAGCCGCTGCTCGCCATTCGGCAGCGTGATGGCGTCCTTGCCGCGGGTGATCTCGCTCATGCAGGCGCGGCTGTCATCGGTGGGGCCGGAGCAGGTGCCACTGGCCATGACGTCGCCGGGGCGCAGGTTGCAGCCATTGCTGGCGTGGTGCGTCAGCATCTGCGCCAGCGTCCAGTACATGTGGCGGAAGTTGGTGTTGACCACCTGCGCCGGCGCCTGGCCGCCCGCGCGCATCGCCGGCGTCTGGTACAGCACCTCCATGCCCAGATCGAGGCCGCCCGCGGCCTGGTCCTTGGCGCCGACGAAGTGCGGCAGCGCGGCGGGATCACCCTCGGGCCGCACCGGGCCAGGGATGCGGAACGGCGCCAAGGCCTCCAGCGTGATGACCCAAGGGGAAACGCTGGTCATCGCGGACTTGCCGAGGAAGGGGCCGAGCGGCGCACTCTCGAAGCGCTGCACATCGCGGGTGGACCAATCGTTCAGCAGGCACAGGCCGAAGATGTGGTCCTCCGCCGCATCCACGTTGATCGGCTGGCCGAGGCGATTGCCGGCACCGACGAAGAAGCCCAGCTCCAGCTCGAAGTCCTGGGAAACGGTCGGGCCGAACACCACGCTGCCATCGGCGTTCTGGCGGATACCGTTGGGCCGCACGAAGGGCTGCGGGCTGGCCACCAGCGAGGATGCACGGCTGTTGTAGGCGATGGGGAGGTGCTTGAAGGCCGGCGGCAACTGGCCATTCGGGTCGCGCGATTTGATGCCGCGCCACATGTGGTGGATGCTGGTCAGGAAGTCGGTGAAGGCGCCGGGCGCGCTCGGCGCGTGCATGGTGGCTTCGCTCATCGGTACCAGCAGGTCGGGGCGCGGCGTGGCGCCCTCGGCCAGCAGCGCGGAGACCTGGGCGCGCAGGGCGCTGGCCGGCAGGTTGCCCATGGCCATCAGCTTGTTCAGCGTCGGCTCGCAGGCCGCTTCCGCCGCCGCCGCCGCCAGCCCGGTGAAGACGCCGGCCGCCAGCGCGTCCTGCAGGCACAGCACCTGGTCGCCGATGGCGATGCCGCCATGCGGCGCGCTGCCGCCATGGCTGAACACGCCAAAGGGCAGGTTCTGGATCGGGAAGTCGCAGCCAGCGACATTCGCGCTGGCGACCCAGCTGCGCAGCGCCGGGTTGTGGGTGGCGTTCAACATGATTTTTCCTTGGCTTCCAACAGAACTTCGATGGCGCAGCGCATGGCGGCGTCCTCGGCCCGGCCCTGGCCGGCGATATCGTGGGATGTACCATGCGCGACGCTGCTGAACAGAATGGGCAGCCCGATGGTCAACGCCGCCGCACCGCGCGGCGACAGCATCTTCACCGCCACATGCCCCTGGTCGTGGATCATCGCCACGCCGATGTCGTAGCGCTGCCCCGGCAGCACCAGGTCGGCGCCGAAGGGGCCATGCGCGTCGATGCCCTCGGCCTGCGCCGCACGCACCGCGGGCAGCACCAGCCGGTCATCCTCGTCGCCGAACAGCCCGCCCTCGCCGGCATGCGGGTTCAGGCCGCAGACGCCAATGCGTGGCCTGGCGTAGCCCAGCATGAGGCCGGCCTGGTGGCTGGCGCGGATCGCGTGCAGCACCGTCTCGGTCCGCAGGTCCGCAATGGCCGACGACAGCGACTGGTGCAGCGTGACATGCGTGACGCGCAGGCCGGGGCAGGACAGCATCAGGAAGGTCTGGTCCAGTGCGACGCCCAGCTTGCGCGCGAGATAGCCGGGATAGCCGGCGAAGGTCACGCCGCTGGCGTTGACCGCCGTCTCGTTGTGCGGGCCGCTGATGACGGCATCCGCCGCGCCGGATTGCGCCAGCGCGACAGCGGCATCGAGGAAGGCCAGCGTCGCCGCGCCCGCCTCAGCGGAGATGCGCCCGAGCGCGGGCATCGCCATCAGCGGCACGGCGTGGAAGCCGACCTCGCCGCCCGCCAGCCTGATGCCCGTATTGGTGAACTCCAGCGGCAGCCCCAACCCGGCGGCATGGGCGCGCAGCACGTCCGCGTCGCCCACCAGCGTGATCGCGGCGCGCGCCCGCAACGCCGGGTCGGCCGCCGCGCGCAACGCAATCTCCGGCCCGATGCCCGAGGGGTCGCCCAGCGCGATAGCGAGCCTCACAGCGGTATCGCCAGCAGCGTATCCACGCGGCGGTTGTCGTAAACCACGACGCGCTCGGCAAACAGCGGCCCCGCCTTGGTGAACTTGATGCGGTCGAGGTAGCGCCCGCAGCTGAACAGCAGCGTCGAGCCGTCCTGCATGATGCGCGTGACCTGATAGTTGGAGACGACGCGGGCTTCGTCGCGGTGGAAATGCGTGACAAGCGTCGCGCTCAGCATGTGGCGGTAGGACTGCGCCTCATAGATGTTGGCCTCGCGCAGGCTGGTCACGCGGTCCTGCAGCATGGCCCTGTTGTCGCAGTGGATCAGCCCGATCGGCCGCTTCAGTGCCCAATTCTCGGCGGATATCACCTGGTACAGGCAGTCCTCGGTGAACAGCGCCGGCCATTCCTCCAGCCGGTCATCGTCGATGGTGTGCGCGTAGCGCGCGAACAGGTCCTCAATGGCGAGGCGCGTGCCGACATCCACGATCACGGCGCAAACCCCATGGTCTCGCGGTACTGGTTCCAGAAGCCACGGACAGAGGCTTCGGAGACGCGGCTGTCGCTGCTGGCATGGCCGGCGCCGCCCATCTCCACCACGCTGTCATCGGCCTCGCTGCCCTGGATGGCGCGCTGCACCCAGCCACCCACGCAGCCATCCTCCATGCTGATATAGCCCGCCGGCCCCACCAGGTTGGCCTGCTTCAGCCGCATGCGCTGCATCTCCGCGTCGTCATCCTCGAAGCCGAGGAAGGTCCACAGCAGTTCGGTCTCGTCCACGCCCTTCGGCAGCACCTGGCGCAGCGCGATGCTGTTGTGCACCTGCTGCAGGATGAAGTTCGGGAAGACCGAGAGGATCTGCACGGTGATGCCGTCGCCGAACTCATCCCGTGCGCCGAAGATGGAGGCATCCTGCAAGCCGAAGCCATCTATGGCGGAGCGCAGGCCGACATACTCGCCGCCATCCGTGTCCTGCTTGTTGCGCGAATGGCTGGCGTGGTTGCCGCCACCCTCGCTGACATGGATGCCGCCCGTCGCCGTCAGCCGCAAAATCTTGAAGGTGGAGAAGAAGCTGTGCAGCAGGGAGGCGTGGTAGGTGTCCTTGGTGTTCTCGACGTAGAGCTTCCAGTTGTTGTGCAGGTATTGGCTGGTGGTGCCCAGCACCTTCAGCTTGCGGTTGCCCAGCACGCGCTGCATCCGCCCGCCGATCAACTCGCCGATGTGTTCCTCCAGCGGCGGCGCCTCCGCCGATAGGCTGCCGAACACCAGGCCGCAAGTCTCCTCGACGCGCAGCCGCTTCAGCCCATGCTGCTTCAGGTCGAAGCTGTCGGGCATGCCGCCCTTGCCCTCGATGCCGCGCCTGAACGGCACGCCCTGCAGGTTGCCATCCAGGTCGAAGGCCCAGGAGTGATAGACGCAGGTCAGCGACGTGCCGGTGTTCCCCTGGTTCTTCAGCGCCACCAGCGAACCGCGATGGCTGCACCGATTGACCAGCGCGTTGATGCCGCCGTCCTTGCGGCGCACCACCACGACAGGCACCTCGCCGAGGAAGGTGGTCTTGTAGTCGCCAGCCTCGGGTATCTCCGTGGCCGCACACAGAAAGCCCCAGGTCGGGCCGGCGAAAATCTTCGCCTTCTCGCGCTCATGGTTCTCGGCGTCGGTATAGACCCGATACGGCACGCGGGTATTGCCACCCGCGGGCCACGCAAAGGCCGGTGCATCCATGGTCGTCACTCCCGTCACTCGATCCGGATGCCGGCGGTACGTACCACCCGGCCCCATCTCTCGGTTTCCAGCCGCATGAAGGCGGCCATGTCCGCGGCGCTGCCGCCGGCCGCCACGGTGCCGACCGTGCGCAGCTTCTCCGCCGCTTCCGGCGTGGCCAGGCCGCGCTGCAATTCGCCGTTCAGCCGCGCCACGATCTCGGCCGGCGTGCGCGCCGGCGCCACCAGGCCGAACCAGCTCTGCACATCCACCTGCGGCGCGCCGGCTTCCGCCATGCTCGGCACTTCCGGCAGGTCCGGCCAGCGCGTCGGTGCGGTGACCGCCAGCGCCTTCTCCATGCCAGCACGCACCTGCACCACCGCCTGCGCCATACTGTCAAAGATGACCTGGATTTCGCCCTTGATCAGCGCCTCCAGCGTCGCGGTATTGCCGCGATACGGCACATGGACGATCTCCACGCCGAAATGCTGCTTGAACAGTTCGGCGGCGAGATGCGGCGAGGTGCCAATCCCCGGCGAGCCGAAGTTCAGCGCCCCCGGCCGCGCCTTCGCCAGCGCCACCAATTCGGCCACGCTGTTCACCGGCAACGCAGGCGGCACCACCAGCACGTTGGGCGCCTTGCCCAGCATCACCACGGGGGCGAAGTCGCGCAGCGGCTCATAGGGCAGGCTGACATAGAGGCTCGGGTTCACCGTCAGCGGGCCGACACTGCCCAGCAGCAGCGTGTAGCCATCCGGCGCCGCCTTCGCCACTAGGTCGGTGCCCAGCGAGCCGCCGCCACCGGGCCGATTCTCGATGACGACCGGCTGACCCCAGGCGCGTTGCAGGTGCTCGCCGGCGATGCGCGCCATCACGTCATTCGCGCCACCTGGCGGCCAGGGCACGATGATGCGCAGCGGCCGCGTGGGAAAGGCAGGCTGGGCCAGCGCCGGCGTGGCCAGCACGGCGCCCAGCAGCGCGCGCCTGTCGATCACTGGCTTCGGTTCCGTTTTGCCATGGCGTCTCTCCCGTTCCTGCCATGCTGCCACGGCGCGCGGCGCTGGCCCAGGGGATGCTGGCTGGATCAGCGCGACAAGGCGCGCAGATCCTCGGCGGTATCCACGTCCCGCAGCCGCCGCAGCAGCGCCACCCGATACCCGGCGCAGTTCCGCACCGTATCCGCCAGGGTTTCGGCGCAGGACCAGCGCACACCCGCAAAAGGCTGCTCCGGCCGGCGTGGGCCGAAGCCGACCAGCCAATAGCCGCCATCCTCCGCCGGGCCGAACACCGCATCCGCCCGGCCCAGCGCGCGGAAAGCGGCGGCAATGTCTTCCCGCCCCACACCCGGGATATCGCACCCCACCAGCACCGCCCGCCGAGACCGGGCCAAGGCCCGCTGCATCCGCTGACCCAGATCGCCGCGCCCCTGCGGGTACTGCGCGAAGGGCGCGCGCAGGAAGGCGCGGTCCGGGGTCACCGCCAGCACCGTCCGCCAGCGCCGCTCGCCCCGCATCATACGCAGCAGCCGGCCGAGTTGCCCGCGGTGGAACCGCAGCGCCGCCACCGGCCCGATGCCCGCCGCCAGCCGCCGCTTCACCCGGCCCAGCCGCGGCGCCCGGACGAATAGGATCAGCGTATCCATCAATACAGCTTGGCGATGACGCGCGGCGGCACGCCGAGATACCACAGCGACAGGCACGCCAGGTTCCGCGCCGAACGCTTCCGCCAGCCATCCCGCCGCCACTTCTCGGCCGAGGTCAGCGCCGCCACCTCCAGCCCGCGCAGCCTGGCCCGGCCCAAGCGGCGCACCAGGTCCACATCCTCCATCAGCGGCAGCGGCCGGAAGCCGCCGACCTGGTCGTACAGCGCCCGCGAAATCAGCAGCCCCTGGTCGCCATAGGGCAGCGCCAGCCTGCGGCAACGCCAGGCCACCAGGCGTTCCAGCCGCCGCGCCTCGTCGGAATGGTCGTCCAGCGCGAAGCGGAAATACGCGGCCAAGGTGGGGTGTTCCGCCATGTGTGCCCGCGCGGCGGCGAACCAGCCGCGCTGCAACAGCGTGTCCGCGTGCAGGAACAGCAACCACTCCGCCCGCACCGCCGCCGCGCCGGCAGCCAGTTGCGGCCCCCGCCCGCGCGGCGCAGCGACCACCCGCGCCCCCAGCGCCCGGGCCAGCTCCGGCGTGCCATCGGTGCTGCCGCCATCGGCCACCACCACCGGCGCCCAGGTCTCGGCGCAGGCTTCCAGCACCGCCGGCAGGGTGCGCGCCGCATTCAGCGTCGGGATGATGATCGCAAGCAAGTGAGTTCCCATTCTGTTCTTGACGCGCCGCGCCGCCACGGGCAATTTGCCCTGGAACAGACGAGGAACGGAGCCCATGCCCGACGGTACTGTGCACCACGGTCTCCTGCCGCCAGCCTCGGCGATCCCCCCTGGCATGCGCAAGGGGCGGGGCGCCGTCTCCAACCCGGCCAACCGGTTTGAGAGCCAGTCGCGCGAGGCCTTCGACGATGGCTGGGACAGCCTGGCGGACCTGGCTGACCTGCCGCCGCTGCCGACCACGCTGATCCGCGAACGCGCAAAGTCGGCGATGAGCTGGAACGAGAGCCCCGATATCGGCTTCGACCGCTCGCTGAACCCCTATCGCGGCTGCGAGCATGGCTGCGTCTATTGCTACGCCCGGCCCAGCCACGCCTATGTCGGCTACTCGCCGGGCCTGGATTTCGAAACCAAGCTGATGTTCAAGCCGGACCTGCCGGCGCTGCTGGAAAAGGAGCTGTCCCGCCCCGGCTACATCGCCAAGCCGGTCGCGCTGGGCGCCAATACGGACCCCTACCAGCCGATCGAGCGCACCTTGCAGATCACCCGCCAGGTGCTGGAGGTGCTGGAGCGCTTCGGCCACCCCGTGACCATCGTGACCAAGTCGGCCGGGGTGCTGCGGGACCTGGACATTTTGAAGCGGCTGGCCGCCCGCCGACTGGTGCATGTCTGCCTCAGCGTCACCACGCTGGACGCCAACCTGGCGCGGCGCATGGAACCCCGCGCCGCCACGCCGATGCGCCGGCTGGCCGCGATCCAGGCGCTGGCCCAGGCCGGCATACCCGTCGGCGTGCTGGCGGCGCCGATGATCCCCGGCCTGAACGACTCGGAGTTGGAGCGGATCATCGAACGCTGCGTCGCCCATGGCGCCACCCGCGCCGGTTATGTGCTGCTGCGCCTGCCGCTGGAGATCAAGCAGTTGTTCGAGGAATGGCTGCAGGAACATTTCCCGGACCGCGCCGCCAAGGTGCTGGCGCTGGTGCGGCAGACCCGCGGCGGCAAGCTGTACGATAGCCAGTTCGGCCAGCGCCAATCCGGCACCGGGGTCTATGCGGATATGCTGGCCCGGCGCTTCGCCATGACGGTGCAGCGGCTGGGCATCGGCCGCGGCAATGTTTCCGGCCAGGGGCTGGACGCCACGCAATTCGCCGTGCCGCGCGTACCGGACCGGCAACTCGCGCTGCTGTAGGCGGTCACGTCAGGTGGCCGCGCCCATGCCGCGCGCCGATGCCGTGGCCCTGCCGGCGTTTGCGCTATGCTGCCGCCATGCCGCATTACCGCATGGAGTCGCAGGCCGGGGGCCGGGTTGCCGGGGTGGACGAGGCCGGGCGGGGTCCGCTCGCCGGCCCGGTCATGGCCGCCGCCGTGGTGTTCACCGCCGGCGTGCCGCGTGGCCTCGGCGCCCTGCTGGACGACAGCAAGAAGCTCTCGGCCACGGCGCGGGAAGCCGCCTTCACCGCGCTGCTGGCCGCCGCCGCGAAGGGCCGGCTGGAATATGCCGTGGCAGCCGCCTCGGCCGCCGAGATCGGCCGGATCAACATCCTCCGCGCCACACACCTGGCCATGGCCCGCGCCATCGCCCGGCTGACGATGTTGCCGGATCTGGCGCTGGTGGATGGCAACCAGCCGCCGCCGCTGCCATGCCGGGTGCAATGCGTCATCGGCGGCGATGCCGAGAGCTTTTCCATCGCCGCCGCCAGCATATTGGCCAAGGTCATTCGGGACCGCGCCATGGCCAGGCTGCATCCGCGCTGGCCGCTCTATGGCTTCGCCCGGCATGCCGGTTACCCCACCGCGCAGCACCGTGCGGCGCTGGCGGAACATGGCCCCAGCCCGCACCATCGCCGCGGCTTCGCCCCGGTGGACCGGGCCTGGTTGCTGACCGCGCCACCGGTCGCCGCGCTGCCGGACTGACCCGCGCCAGGGATTTGTCCGAGGCGCGCGGTGCCCTGCACACGGCGCGCGATTCGCCCGCGGCAAGCACTGGCCAACCCGGCGGCTTGTCCGAAACCTACGGCCGCTTGAATCCGGCACGGAGTGCGCCGCTGGCGGTCAGCGGCCACGCTGGGGATTTGTCCGAAGCGCGCGGTGCCCTACATCTGGCGCGGGCCAAGCCGCCGACGTTCAGTGGCCGCGCCCCGGCACCGCTCGGCGCAGCCCGCCGGGCAGAGTCGCTACGCGCCCAGCAACCGCCGCAGCTTGCGAATCGCGCTCTCGGGCGTGGTCAGCACCGGGCGGCCGGTCGCGGCCTCCACCAGCGGCTTGGCCCGCGCCAGGCTGAACTGCGCCAGCGCGATCACGTCGCAATCCGCCAGCTCCTTCGCCGCCTCGGCCGCCAGCCGGTCATGTTCGGCGAAGTCACCGCGGTCCATCGCCGCCAGGGCGCCCTCGGCCAGCTTGCACTTCACTTCCACGCCGGCGGGGAATTCCGGCGGCATGCTGGTCAGGGTCGGGCCGAAGGTGGCCAGCAGGCCGATCTTCTTCCCCATCGCCACCGCTTCCTCGATCATCGCCTCGTTCGGCTTCAGCACCGGCATCGCGCCGCGCTCGGCCGCCACCGCCTCGATGCACGGCCCAAACGCCGAGCAGGTGAACAGGATGGCATCCGCCCCGGTGCCCACGGCGTAGCGCGACAGGTTCAGGAAGCGGTCGGTCATCACCTGGTCCAGCGTGCCGGTCTTCGCCAGGTCGGCCGAAAGGCTGTCATCCAGCAGGTTCATCAGCGTGGCTTCGGGCCAGGCCGCCTTGAACGCCGCCTCGATCGGCGGCGGCGAATGGCGGAGGGCATGGATCAGGGCAATGCGCATCGGTCGGTCCTCAAGGCCAACGCCGGGGGGGGCGGATGGCCCGCCGGCGCTGTCGGCTGGTTATGTCGGCTATTTGCAGCGGCGCAGCGGCGAGGGGAACTCGGTGCAGCCGGGGAAGACGATCTCGTCCGGCCCGCGCCGTTCCACCCGCAGCAGGTTGGGGTTGCTGGCGCAGCCGAAGGCGAAATCCGGCGGAATCCGGCCGGCGCCCAGCGGGGTGAAGCGAAACTCCAGCCCATTCGGTGTCAGCGCCACGGTCTCGATCACGCGCTGGCGCAACGCCAGATCCAGCGCCGTCGCCCGCATCACCAGGTCCCGGGTGAAGATGACGGTGGGGGCGCCGACGCATTCCGGGCCGCTGCCGTCGCCGGGCGGGAATTGCCCGCCGGTCCAGCTGCCGAACACCCAGGCGTGCGGCGGCGGTTGGCGGGGCCGCTGCGCCAGCGCCGGGGCCGCCAGCATGAGGCCCGGTGCCACCAGGCCGCCGAGCAGGAACCTGCGCCGCATGCATCGCCTCCACCACCAAGGGCGCCCTTTTAGCGCGCCTGCCGCGGAAGGCCAGCGGGGGGCGGCAGCACCAGCCCGCCGGGGACCGGTAGCTGCCGTCCTCCGGGAGAGGGCAAACCCGGAACGCGCCGGGCAACGGCACCATGGGTGTGACTGGCGGTCCGCAACCTGCCGGCAGCCGCGGACTGCCACCGCGGGTCCAGGCACGCTCCAGCCAGCCCAGACCCCGGCGAGCTTCGGCCGGCCGGCGGCCCTGGAGGTGGCAAGCCAACGCGTCCGCCGCCGGGCACCTGGCCAAGCACCTGGGCAAGCCGTGAGTTGCGTCCCCGGCCCGGGCATGCCAAGCCCAGCCCCGCAACAAGCGGGCCATGTGCATGCTGCGAGACCTCTACAATCGCGTCCTCGCCCTGGCGGCGCATCCACGCGCGCCGACCTGGCTGGGTGTGGTCAGCTTCGCCGAGAGCAGCTTCTTCCCGATTCCGCCGGACGCCATGCTGGTGCCGATGTGCCTGGCCCGGCCGGACCGGGCGCTGCGCTATGCCGCCATCTGCACCATCGCCTCGGTGCTGGGGGGCGTGCTGGGCTATGCCATCGGCTTCTGGCTGTTCGACGCGCTGGCCATGCCGGTGTTGCGCACCTATGGCTATGCCGATGCGCTGGCCCGCTTCACCGCCTGGTACGACCAGTGGGGCGTCTGGGTCATCCTGATCAAGGGGTTGACGCCGATCCCGTACAAGATCGTCACCATCGCCAGCGGTGCCGCGCATTTCGACTTCATGACCTTCCTGCTGGCCAGCGTGGTGACGCGGGGTGCCCGGTTCTTCATCCTGGCGCTGCTGCTGCGCCGGTTCGGGGAGCCGATCCGCGGGTTCATCGAAAAGCGCCTGACGCTGATCACCACCGTGGCCGCGGCTGGCATCGTCGGCGGTTTCCTGGTGCTGAAGCTGCTGTAGCGGCGGCCGGCGCGCAGCCGTCCCCAGGAGAGACCCATGGCAGCAACCACCAGGCGCCTCCTCCTCGGCATGGCAAGCGGTACCGCCATGGCAGCGCCTCGGTTGGCCCGCGCCCAGGGGCTACCAAGGCTTGGCGTTCTGATGCTGCCGGCCGAGGATGACCCCGGCGCCACCCAGCGCCGCGACGCCCTGCTGCTTCGGCTGGCAGCCCTAGGCTGGAAGGATGGCGAGACCATCCGCATCACGCTGCGCTGGGCCGGCGCCGAGCCGGGACGGGTCGCCCGGCTGGCGCAGGAGATGGTGGACCTGGCGCCCAACGTCATCCTGGCCAATGGCACGCCCATCATCAGCGCGCTGCGGCCGCTGACCCGCAGCATCCCGATCGTCTGCGCCCAGGTGATCGACCCGGTCGGCCTGGGCGTGGCGGAGAGCCTGGCGCGGCCGGGCGGCAACATCACCGGCTTCACCTTCATCAACCCCAACCTCATCGGCAAATGGCGCAGCCTGCTGCATGAGGCGGCGCCCGGGCTGAGCCGCGCCGTGGTGTTCTTCAACCCCGCCGCCAACCCCTGGTATCCCCGCGCCCTGGCCGAACTGGCGCAAGGGCCGCCCAGCCCGGGGCCGGAGCTGGAACTGGTCGCGGTCCGCAGCACCGAGGAGTTGCTGGCCCGCCTGGCGGAAGCGGCGCGGCGGCCCAGCACCGGGCTGATCGTCGGGCCGGAGCAGATCGTGCTCGGCAGCCAGCGCGACGTGGTGAGAGCCGCCCGGGCTCAGCGGCTGCCCGGGGTTTCCGTCTATCCGCAATTCGCCGCCGCGGGCGGGCTGATGTCCTATGGTCCCGACGTGCCCGATATCTTCCGCCAGGCGGCCGGCTATGTGGACCGCATCCTGCGCGGCGCCAGCCCGGCGACGCTGCCGATCCAGCAGCCGGTGCGGTTCGAGTTCACCGTCAACCTGGTGACCGCGACGGCGTTGGGGCTGCGCCTTCCGTCCAGCCTGCTGGCCGCGGCGGACAACGTCATCGACTGACACCGAGCGCGGACGAGGCTGCCCCCTCTCGTGCGCACGCAATCGCCGGGCGGCTGCTGCGCGCTTGCGGCACCGGGCCGCAGCGCCGCCGCCAGTGCCGCAGGCACGGAAACAATCCCCCACTGATGCTTTCCCGGGCGGCCCGCCGGTGCAATGATGCCGCGCCGCCCTGACCCACAGCGCCGCCGCCCGGCGCTGGGATCACATTTGACTGAACATCCGCCAGCCAGGCCGCTTGCGCGATACAGTAGCACGGCAGCGGTGCTTTGGTGGAGTTGAGCCTCCCACCCTCCCGCCAGGCGTTCATGTCCGCAGTCCTTGCTTCGCCTCGCCTGCCAGTCCTGGTTCGCCTGCTGCCCTGGGCCGCGGTGCTGCTGCCGCTGTTGATGCTGGCGGTCGGCGCGCTTGTCACCTGGCGCTCGACCTGGCGCGACAGCCAGGCGGAACTGGTGCGCAGTGCCGATGCCGCCGCCGAATACGGCACCCGCGTGCTCAGTGCCCACCTGCTGCTGACCGGCCGGATGAACGACCTGGTGCGCGGGATGAGCGACGACCAGCTCCGCGCCAGCGAAGCCCGGCTGCATGCCGCGCTGGGCCGGCTGTTGACGGAGTTGCCCCAGGCGGATGCCAGCTATGTCGTCAGCGCCAGCGGGGAGCCACTGGTCTCCAGCAACCTGTTCCCGCTGCCGCGCGGCATCAATACCGCGGCGGACCGGGACTTCTTCAGGGCGCTGGCGCAGCCGGACGCACCCGCCGTACATGTCAGCCGGCCCTATATCGGCCGGCTCGACAACCTGCCCTTCTTCGCGGTCAGCCGGCGGCGGGAGGGGACGGGCAACCTGCCGACGTCCAGCGGCTTCGATGGGCTGGTCAATGTCTCGGTGCGGCCGGCGCCGCTGGCGGACAGCATGCGCCTGATGCTGGGCAACCCGGCCGACACGGCGACGCTGGTGCGCAGCGACGGCCAGATGCTGGTCCGGACCAATAGCGAAGAAGGCCACCTGCCCAGCATCCGCCCTGGCAGCCAGTTCGGCGCCGTGGCCGCTTCCGGCCAGCGCGACGCGGCCTACCAGGCCATTTCGACAGTGACCGGCCAGCCGGTGCTGGTAGCGCTGCGCAAGCTGGAGGGCTTCCCCGTCTATGCCTCGGTGAACCGGCCGCGTTCGGCCATTGTGGCGGCGTGGCAGGAGGGCTTCGCCGCCCATCTCGTGTTCCGCGGGCCGGCCACGCTGGCGCTGCTGCTGCTGGCCCTGAAGGTGCGGCGCGACCATTGGCGCCTGGTGCGGGCCAATGCGTCGCTGGAACGGCGGGTGGAGGCGCGCACCACGGACCTGCGGGAGCTGTCCGACGCGCTGGACCTTTCTGCCACGATGATCATGCTGCCGGATGGCATCATCCTGCATTGGTCGCTGGGCTGTGAGCGGCTGTATGGCCACACCGTCGGCGAGATCGAGGGGCGCAGCCGGCACATGCTGACCGACTACGCACCGGGAGAGCGGGAGGCGATCCTGGCCGCGGTGGAGCGGTACGGCGAATGGCGCGGCGCGCTGCGCCAGCGGCACAAGAACGGCACGTCGATGGTGGTGCTCTCGCACTGGATCGCGCGGCAGGGGCCGGAGGGCATGCGCCTGGTGGTGAACCAGACCGACATCACCGACCGGCATGAGTTGCAGGCGGCGCTGGCGCTGAGCGAGGAACGCTTCCGCGCCACCTTCGAGCAGGCCGCGATCGGCATGGCGCATGTGGCACTGGATGGCCGCTGGCTGCGGGTGAACGACCAGCTCTGCGCCATGCTGGGCTTCACCCGTCCGGAGTTGCTGGCCGGCCGCTTCCAGGACACCACCCATGCCGAGGACCTGGCCGGGGTGGTGGGCCAGGTGCAGCGCCTGCTGGCGCGGGACGCGGCGGTGGTCTTCCTGGAATGCCGCTATCAGCGGCGCGACCGTGACGTGCTGTGGGTGAATGTCACGGCCTCGGTGCTGCAGGACCAGGCCGGGCGGCCGCTGCACTTCGTCTTCGCGATCGATGACATCACCGACCGCAAGCTGGCCGAGGACGCGCTGGCCGAAAGCGAGAAGCGGCTGCGGCTGGCGCAGGAGGCCGCGGGCATCGGCACCTGGGAGGTGCTGGTCCCCGGCGGGGAGCTGCGGTGGTCGGCGCAGAGCTTCGCGCTATGGGGCTTTGCGGCGGATGGCCCACAGCCGACCGGGCCGGAAGCGCTGGACCGGGTGCATCCGCAGGACCGCCCGCGGGTGGGCGCCGAATTGGCCGCCGCCCTGGCCGGGGGCGAGTTCCGCAGCGAGTTCCGCGTGCTGCACACGCTGCCCGGCGGCGGCGCCCGGCTGGTTTGGCTGGCCGGCTTGGGGCGTTGCTTTCGCGCGGCCAGCGGCGAGGGCCACCGGCTGCTGGGGGTGAATTACGACATCACCGAACGTAAACGCTCGGAGGAGAACAACACGTTGCTGATGCGCGAGGTGGACCACCGGGCCAAGAACGCGCTGGCGGTGGTGCAGGCGGCGTTGCGGCTGACCAAGGCGAACAACCAGCCAGACTACATCCGTGCAGTGGAAGGCCGCGTGGCCGCGCTGGCCCGCGCCCATACCGCGTTGGCCCACCGCCGCTGGCAGGGCGCCGAGCTGCGCGCGCTGCTGGAGGGCGAGTTGCAGCGCTTCCTGGCGCTGGACCCCGCGTCCGGCGGCTGCCGCGCCGAGCTGGATGGCCCGCCGGTGATGCTGGAGGCCGGCGCCACCCAGGCGCTGTGCATGGCGCTGCATGAACTGGCGACCAATGCGGTGAAGTATGGCGCCCTGTCGCAGCCGAGCGGGGTGGTTTCGGTCCGCTGGCAGGTCTGTGACCGGCGCTTGCGGCTGACCTGGCGCGAGACCGGCGGCCCGCCCACGGCGACACCGACCCAGCGCAGCTTCGGCTCGCGTGTCATCGAGCAGACCATACAGGGCCAGCTTGGCGGCAAGCTGGAGCGGCACTGGACCGCCGAGGGGCTGCTGGTGGAGCTGAGCGTGCCGCACGGACCGCTGCTGGCGGCGCGGCCCTGGCCGGCCGGCGCACCGAAAGCCGCAGAGTAGCTGGGTCCGGTCAGGCCCGGCGGAACACCACCGAGAGGTTGTTGGCCGGCATCGGGGTGACGGCGGGCGGGCCGAAGCCCTGCGCTGCGGCGGCGGCGGCCACCGCCTCCAGGTCGCGGATGCCCCATGCCGGGTTGCGGTCGCGCAGGCTGGCGTCGAAGGCGGCGTTGCTCGCGGCGAAGGGCTGCCCGGCCTGGCGGTAGGGGCCGTAGAGGTAGAGCGGCGCGCCGGCCGGCAGCGCGGCGGCGGCACCGGCCAGCAGGCCGAGCGTGGCCGCCCAGGGGCTGATATGCACCATGTTGATGCAGAGCACCGCCTGCGCCCGCAGGGCTGGCCACGGCGCCAAGGCCCGCGCCGCGCCGTCCAGCGCCAGGCAGTCCAGTGCCAGGGCGGGGGCCACGTTCGGCAGGCCGGCGCACCAGGCGTCGATGCTGGCGCGGGCATCCGGGTCGGGGTCGCTGGGCTGGAAGCGCAGCCCCGGCAGCGCCTGGGCCAGGAAGGCGCAATGCTCACCGGAGCCGCTGGCCACTTCCAGCACCTCACCCTCGGCCGGCAGCACGCCGCGCAGCACGGCCAGGATGGCGTCGCGGTTGCGCAGCGTGGCGGGGGCGTGGCGCTGCGGGCCGGAGGGCGCGGGGATGCGGGCGGTTTCGGTCATGGGTGCTGCTGTATCGGGCAGCGGCGGCGTGGCGCAAGCCTGTGGCGCCGCAAGCCGCATTGACCGCGGCTTGGCCGGCACCGCAGGATACCCGCCGGCGGCGCGATCCCTTCCGGTGGGTTGCGCTGCCGGCCTGGCTAGAGGCTGATCGGCTTAGGCGGCATCGCCAAAAGCCGTGAATCGGTCTCTCAAACAACAAAGCCAGAGCGCGAGCGCTTCTGCCAGAAGCGATCACGCTCTGGGGTGACTGGTCCACCGCGGCGGGCCGGGCGCCGGGAATGGAGAATGCATGGCGGTTCGGGGCGCGCGCGTGCTGTTCGGCGCATCGGTGGCGGGTGCCTATGCCCTGGTGCTGGCGCCGGTGCTGGCCGTGGTGGTCATCAGCGTGTTCCGGCAGGAGATCGTGAGCTTCCCGCCCGAGGGCTTCACGCTGCGCTGGTACGCCAATGCCTGGGACAAGCGCGAATTCGCCCGCGGCTTCATCACCAGCCTGCAGGTGGCGCTGGTGGCCACGGCCATCGGGGTGCCCTTCGGTACCGCCGCCGCCTATGCGCTGGCGCGGGCGCGCCTGCCGGCCAAGGGGGCGCTCAACACGCTGCTGCTGGGGCCGCTGGCGGTGCCGGGCGTGGTGGCGGGCACCGCGCTGTACCTGTTCTATGTACGCGCCGAGTTCTGGGTGGATGACGACATCAAGGGCACCACGCTGGGGCTGGTGGCGGCGCATGTGCTGCTGACCATTCCCTGGACGGTGCGGCTGGTTTCCGCCGCGCTGGCCGGGCTGGACCGCAGCGCCGAGGAAGCCGCCGCCAACCTGGGCGCGCGGCCCTTCACCGTGTTCCGCCGGGTGACGCTGCCCATGCTGCGGCCGGGGGTGGTGGCGGCCTGCCTGTTCAGCTTCATCCAAAGCTTCGAGAACCTGGAACTGACCCTGCTGCTGGTGGGGCCGGGGCGGATCACCCTGCCGGTGGCCATGCTGAACTACCTGGAATTCCGCGTGGACCCGACGCTCGCCGCCGTGGCCACCGTGCAGATCGTGCTTGTGGGAGCCTTGATGCTGATCACCGACCGCTTCGTCTCGCTGTCCCGGGTGGTGTGATGGGCACGTTGCAGTTGCAGGGCCTGACCCGGCGCTACGGCGCCAACACCGTGGTCGATGGCGTGGACCTGGATGTGGCCGAGGGCGAGCTGGTGGCGCTGCTGGGGCCTTCCGGCTGCGGCAAGACCACCACGCTGCGGATGGTCGCCGGCTTCGTCGAGCCCAGCGCCGGCACGGTGCGGATTGCCGGCAAGGACGTCACCCACGCGCCGCCGCATGGGCGGGACACCGGCATGGTGTTCCAGAGCTACGCACTGTTCCCGCACATGACCGTGGCGGGCAATGTCGCCTTCGGGCTGGAAATGCGCGGCGTGGGCAAGGCCGAGCGCGAGGCGCGCGTGCTGGAGGCGCTGCGCCTGGTGCGGCTGGACGGGCTGGCCGAGCGGCTGCCGCGCCAGCTTTCCGGCGGCCAGCAGCAGCGCGTGGCGCTGGCCCGGGCGCTGGTGGTGAACCCCGCGGTGTTCCTGCTGGATGAGCCGCTGTCCAACCTGGATGCCAAGCTTCGGGCGGAGGTTCGCGTCGAAATCCGCAACCTGCAGCAGCGGCTGGGGCTGACCACGCTGTTCGTGACCCATGACCAGGAGGAGGCGCTGACCATGGCCGACCGCCTGGTGGTGATGGAGGGCGGTCGCGTGCGGCAGGTGGGCACCGCCGAGGAGCTGTATGAGCGCCCGGCCGACCTGTTCGTGGCCAACTTCATCGGCCGGGTGAATGCGCTGGCCGGCGAGGTCGCGGCGCCCGGCGCGTTCCGCACCACCGATGGCACCACCCTGCCCTGCCCGCGCGACGCCGCGCCCGGCCGCGCCACGCTGTGCCTGCGGCCGGAAAAGCTGCGCTTCCAGCCCTGGGCGTCAGCGGGCGTGCCGGCGAAGCTGGAACGCACCGTCTATCTGGGCGGGCAGACCGAATATCACTTCACCCTGGCCGGCATGGCGGTGATGGCGCTGCGCGAGACCCCGCCGGAAGGCGACCGGCTGCGCAGCCTGCGGCCGGGCGACCAGGTGACGCTGGATTGGCTGGGCGAGGATGCCCGCCTGCTGCCGGAGGCTGCGCGATGATCGCTCGACGAGGGTTGCTGGGGGCGGCGCTGGCGGCGCCGGCCATTGCCCATGCCCAGGCCAATGAGGTGATCATCGGCACCTGGGGCGGCGACTATGGCGCGCTGCTGGCCAGCGAGGTGGATGCGCCGCTGGTCCGGCCGCTCGGCCTGACCCCGGTGCAGGACCTGGGGTCCCCCAGCGCGCGCAAGACCAAGCTGATCGCCGAACGCAGCGCCCGGCGTGGCAGCCAGGACGTGGTCTGCCTGGGCGACGCCGATTGCTACGCCATGGCTGAACTCGGGCTGGTGGAGGAGTTGACACCGGACAAGGTACCGAACATCGCGCATGTGCTGCCGGCGCTGCGCTCCCCCTTTGTGCTGCCGCACATCTATTCGGTGCGGGTGATGCTGACCAACCCGGCGGTGATCTCGCCGGCGCCGGTCAGCTACGCCGACATGTGGGATGAGCGCTTCCGCAACCGCATCGGCTTTTCCGACCTGCTGTACCAGAGCATCAGCGAGGCCGCGGCGCTGGCCGGCGGCGGCAACGAGAGCGATTTCGCGCCGGGCCAGGCGCGGCTGCGCGGGCTGAAGGCGCTGGGCGCGCGGGTGTACAGCGCCAACGAGAACCTGGCTGCCGCGCTGAAATCCGGCGAGGTCGCGGCGACCATCATGTGGCTGGCGCGCGGCTATGCCTGGCGCCGGGCCGGCATTGCCGTGCAGGCGACCTTCCCGGCCGAGGGGGCGACGCCCTATGTCTCAGCCGCCGTGGTGCCGAAGAATGCGCGCAACAAGCAGGCCGCCTATGCTTATCTGAACGCCATGCTGGACCCGCGCGCCGCGCTCGGCTTCGGCGAACGCATGGGGTATTTGCCGACAACGACGCTGGCGACGCTGCCGGCCCCGCTGCTGGCTGAGATTGGCGTGCCAGCGGAGCAGCTGGCGAAGCTGCGGCGGCCGGATTTTGGCTATACCGCGCGCAATGCCGCGGAAATCCTGGCGTTCTGGGAACGCGAGTTCAAGGCATGAAAGGGGAGACTGGCATGAACATCACCCGTCGTACCGCATTGGGCGCCACGCTTGCTGCGGGCCTGCCCGGCCTTGCCAGCGCGCAGGCCGCGCCGGTCATCGTCGGTACCTGGGGCGGTGACTATGGCGAGTTGCTGGCCAGCAACATCGACGTGCCGATCCTGCGCCCCGCCGGGGTGGAGGTGCAGCAGGATGTCGGGCCGCAGGACCCGCGCAAGACCAAGCTGATCGCCGAGCGGCAGAGCCGGCGCGGCACCATGGATATCTGCTGCCTGTCCGACGTGGACATGTACAGCATGGCGCAGCAGGACGTGTTCGAGCCGATCACCCAGGCGCAGGTGCCCAACCTGGCGCATGCGATCCCGACGCTGAAGCGGCCCTACAGCGCGCCGCACATCTATTCGGCCAAGGTTATACTTTATAATCCGTCCAAGGTGCCGGTGGCGCCCAAGGGCTATGCTGATCTGTGGGACCCCAAATACAAGGGCCGCGTCGGCCTGGTCGATATCCTCTACCTGGCGAATACCGAGGCGGCGGCGCTGGTCGGCGGTGGCAGCGAGACCAACTGGGCGCCGGCCAAGGGCAAGCTGATGGAGCTGCGCCGCAACGACGTGAAGCTGTACCCGAGCAATGAGGCCCTGGCCGCCGCGCTGAAGAGCGAGGAAGTCTGGATGACCATCATGTGGCTGGCGCGCGGCTTCATGTGGAAGAAGGCCGGCATTCCCGTGACGCATGCGGTGCCGGAGGAAGGCGCGACGAGCATCACCTTCGAGATGTCGGTGCCGAAGAACTCGCGCAACAAGGAAGGCGCGATGAAGTACCTGAACGCGGCGCTGGACCCGCGGGCGCAGGCCGGCTTCGCCGACCGCATGGGGTATGCGCCAACCGTCACCAACGCCACGCTGCCGCCGGAGCTGGCGGCGCAGATCACGCTGAACCCGGCGCAACAGGCAAAACTGCGGACACCGAACTATGCGTACACGGCGGCGCACACCGCAGAATATCTCGACTTCTGGAACAAGGAGTTCAAGGGTTGATCAGCCGCCGCGCCCTTGGGGCCGCCGCTCTACTCCCATTGTCGGCGCGGGCGCAGGATGCCCGCGTTGTCATGGGCACCTGGGGCGGCGACTACGGCGAAATCCTGCGCCAGGGCGTGGACGTGGCCGTCGCCACGCCGCGCGGGCTGGAGGTGGTGCAGGAGATCGCGCCGGCGCCAACCCGCAAGACCAAGCTGCTGGCGGAACGCCAGGCGCGGCGCGGCAGCATGGATGTCGTGGGCCTCTCCGACGTGGACATGTATGAGCTGGCGCAGTTGGGTCTGTTCGAGCCGGTGCCGGAGGGCGCGGTGCCGGGGCTGGGGCGGGTGATCCCCTCGCTGCGGCGGGCCTATGCGGTGCCGCACATCTATTCGGCGCGCGTCATCCTGTACAACCCGAACCTGGTGCCGGTGCCGCCGCGCAGCTACGCGGATTTGTGGGACGCGAAATACCGGGGGAAGATCGGCCTCTCGGATTTGCTGTACGCGCAGTATGTCGAGACGGCGGCGATCGTCGGCGGCGGCGGGCCGAGTAACTTCGAGCCGGCCTGGGCCAAGCTGCGGGAATGGAAGGCGCTGGGGGCGCGGGTCTATTCCTCCAACGAGCAGCTGGCCGCCGCGCTGAAAAGCGAGGAAGTCGCCGTGACCGTCATGTGGCTGGCGCGCGGCTTCATGTGGAAGCAGGCGGGCATTCCACTGGAACATGTGGTGCCGGAGGAAGGCGCCACCAGTATCACCTATGAAATGGCGGTGCCGAAGAACGCCCGCAACCAGGCCGGCGGCTGGCGGTATGTAGACGCCATGCTGGACGTGCGCGGCCAGGCGGCCTTTGCCGCCCGCATGGGCTATGTGCCGACCGTGACCGACGCGCCGCTGCCGGTGGACCTCGCCCGGCAGATCAGCCTGACCGAGGCGCAGCAGGCAAAACTGCGGACGCCGGATTATGCCTACCAGGCCAGCATGGCCGGGCGGCTGCTGGACTTCTGGAACAAGGAGTTCAAGGGCTGATGCTCGGCTTGGCGGGCAGCATGGGCGTGGTTGGGCGCTGATGGCGGCGCTGATCCTTCCCGCCGGGCTGCTGGTGCTGCTGCTGCTGGTAGCGCCGATGGTGATGCTGTTCCGCATCAGCCTGAATGAGTACAGCCCGACGCAGCTGATGATCGAGGCGCTGCAACCCGGGAACTACCTGCGCGCCCTGGCGGACCCCTACTACCAGGGCGTCATGGGCACCACGATGACGGTGGCGCTGTCCTGCACCGCCATCTGCCTGATCATCGGTTTTCCGGCGGCCTGGTGGCTGGCGCGGATGGACAGCAAGCAGAAATCGCTGGCGGTCATCCTGACCGTGTTTCCGCTGCTGGTCGGCAATGTGGTGCGCTCGGCGGGGTGGATGGCGCTGCTGGGGCGGGATGGCGCGATCAACGCTGCGTTGCGCGGGTTGGGCATCATCAGTGAGCCCTTACAGCTGCTGTACACCCAGGGCGCGGTGATCGTGGGCATTGTCGCCGTGGTGGCGCCCTACATGATCCTGACGCTGTCGGCGGTCATCGAGGGGATACCGCGCAACCTGGAGGAAGCCGCCGCCAATCTCGGCGCCGGGCCGCTGACCGCCTTCCGCCGCGTGGTGCTGCCGCTGGCGGTGCCGGGCGTGGTGGCAGGCAGCGTGCTGGTCTTCATTCTGTGCATGAACGCCTATGCCACGCCGGTGCTGCTGGGCGGGCCGCAGTTCAAGATGATGGCGCCGGCGGTGTATGACCAGTTCGTGCGCGGCACCAACTGGCCGTTCGGTGCGGCGCTGGCCTTCCTGCTGCTGATGGTGACGCTGGTGCTGACGGTGCTGGGCAGCGCGGTGGTGGGGCGCAGATACAAGGCTCAGTAATGCGCCACCAGCGTCCCCGCGTCGTCGGCGGCGGAGACGGTTATGGGCAGGCACACCACGCGGTAGCCAAGTGGCAGGTTGGCACGGAGCACCGCCTGCTCGCAGCCTTCCTCGGTCAGGAAGAACTGGTGCTGCAGCGGCGGCGGCGGGCGGTCCACCAGCGATGGGGTGGCCAGCAACAGCATGACGTATTCCAGCATGGGCCTGCCTCCGACGCCGGCTGCGCTGCAGAAGGGCAGCACAGCCGGGGCGTGTAGACACGATCGCGCCGAATTTTGCATTCTGTCGACTGTATTCGTTTTGTGTTGCCCGGCCTCACGCGATTGTTTGGCTGCGGATGTCCTTTGGGGCGCGGGTCAGCACCTCCGGCGTTTCGCCCACCACCACCGTGTCGTCCAGGCGGAAGCCGCCGAGGCCCCATTCATACAGGCCGGGTTCGGCGGAATAGACCTCGTTGGCCATCAGCGCGCGGGTGTTGAAGGCCATGTCTTCCGGGAACTCATGCCCCAGGGTGCCCATGCCGTGGCCGGTGCGGTGCAGCATCAGGTGGGCCAGGCCGGCCTTTTCGATGACGGCCTGGGCGGCTTCGTCGATGCCGCAGACCGGGCGGCCAGTCACCGCCGCTTCGCAGGCGGCCTCGTTGGCGGCGCGGGCGGTCTCGAACAGCAGGCGCTGGCGGTCCGAGGGCGGGCCGACGAACCAGGTGCGTTCATTCTCCACCACCAGGCCGTTCAGCCGGGGTATCACGATGTTGACGATACCGTGGCCACGCTCGATCCGCGCGCCGGCGCTGCGGCCATCGCCATGCGGGGCGGCGGAGGCGGGGCCGGAGAGGGTCCAGCAGCGCAGGATTTCCAGGTTCTCGCCGGGAAAGCGACGGCCGCCTTCCTCCGCCACCAGGGCGGCCATCTGCATGTCCAGCACCATGGGCTGGGCGCCTTCGCGGATGTTCTCGCGGTAGCGGTCCTGCACCCAGTCGGTCAGGCTGGCGATCTCGCGCATCAGGGCGAGTTCCTCGGGGTGCTTGACCAGGCGCAGCGCGCGCATTTCCGCGGTGGCGGGTTGCAGGGTCAGGCCGGGGAGCATGCCGGGGACGCGGGCCAGCGGGGCGTTCATCGCATCCAGGCCGATCCGGGCGCGCCCCAGGCCGCGGGCCTTCAGGGCCTCCGCGCACATCTCCGCCCATTGCGGCAGCAGCGGCACGCGGTTGGTCAGGCGGGGGTGCTCGGCGTAGAATTGGGTGTCCTGCACCCACAGTTTGTGGGCCTCGGCGCCGAAGCGCCAATGGTTGGTGCTGAGTTCGTTGAGCAGGGCGAAGGGCTCGCCGTTGCGCGGCAGCACCATCAGGATCGGGCGTTCCCAGGTCTGCACATCGGTGTGGAAGTTGCTGGCGAATTGGAAGAAATCCGCCGTGGTGAAGCCGATGGCGTCCCAATTGTTGCGGTCCATGGCGTCGCGCATCAGGCCCCAGCGCCAGTCGCGCACCGCCTTGCCGAGGAATGCCATAGGTCGTCTCCCGATGAAGCCTGCTTGTAGGTTCCATCAGGATATTCCATCGGACAACCCCCGCACCCCAGGGTAGATTGGCCGCATGAACGCCTTCACCATCCCCAAGGACCGCATCGGCGACAGCAAGCTGGCCGGGCGGCTGCAACGCGAGACCGAAGGCGAGGTGCTGTTCGGCGCCGCCGACCGCGGGCGCTACAGCACGGATGCCAGCATCTACCAGATGGAGCCGGTGGGCGTGCTGATCCCGCGCAGCATCGGCGATGTGCAGGCGGCGATGGCGATCTGCCGGGAGGAAGGCATTCCCGTGCTGCCGCGCGGCGGCGGCACCAGCCAGTGCGGGCAGACAGTGAACCGCGCGCTGGTGATCGATACTTCCAAATATTTGCGCCGCGTGTTGAGCGTGGATGCCGAGGCGCAGACGGCGACAGTGGAACCGGGCATCGCACTCGGCGCGCTTAATGCAGAGATTGCACGTGCAAAACTGTTCTTCGCGGTTGATCCCTCCACGCATGCGCGCTGCACCATCGGTGGCATGGCCGGCAACAACAGCTGCGGCGGCAAGTCGATCCGCTACGGGCTGATGGCGGACAACGTGGTCTCCATCGACGCGCTGCTGGCGGATGGCTCGCAGTTCCGCTTCGGCGAGTTGCCGGACAATCTGGGCGCCGAAGTGCCGGCCGCCACCGCCGACCTGATCCAGCGGCTGCGGGCATTGGGCGCGCGGGAGGCGGCGGAGATCGAGGCGCGCTTCCCGAAGCAGTTGCGCCGCGTGGGCGGCTACAACATCGACGCGCTGACGCCGGCCGCGCGCCAGAACGGCCGCAGCAACCTGGCCCGCCTGCTGGTGGGCAGCGAGGGGACGCTGGCCTACAGCGCCGCGCTGACCCTGCAACTGCACCGGGTAAAGCCGCGCAAGGTCATGGGCATCTGCCAGTTCCCGAGCTTCCGCAAGGCGATGGAAGCCAGCCAGCACCTGGTGACGCTGATGCCGGAAGCGGTGGAACTGGTGGACCGGACGATGATCGACCTGGGCCGGTCCATCGCCATGTTCCGCAGCACCATCGACAGCATTCTGATCGGCGAGCCCGACAGCCTGCTGATCGTGGAGTTCCACGGCGAGGACGACGCCACCCTGCTGCGCCAGCTGGACGCGCTGGAGGTGATGATGGCGGATCTGGGCCACCCGAAGCAGGTGGTGCGGGTGGTGGACCCGGCCTTCATGGCGGCGATCGCCGAGGTGCGCGAGGCCGGGCTGAACATCATGATGAGCATGAAGGGGGATGGGAAGCCGGTCTCCTTCATTGAGGATTGCGCCGTCGCGCTGGACGACCTGGCCGACTACACTGAGCGGCTGAACGACGTGTTTGCGAAGCACGGCACCAAGGGCACCTGGTACGCCCATGCCTCGGTCGGCTGCCTGCATGTGCGGCCGGTGCTGAACATGAAGGATGGTAGCGACGTCAAGCTGATGCGGACCATCGCGGAGGAATGCTTCGCGCTGGTGCGGGAATACAAGGGCAGCCATTCCGGCGAGCATGGCGACGGCATCGTCCGGTCCGAATTCAACGAGACGATGTTCGGCAGCCGCATCGCCCGCACCTTTGAGCAGGTGAAGGACGCCTTCGACCCGCAGGGCATGCTGAACCCCAACCGCGTGGTGCGGCCGCCGCGGATGGATGACCGCAGCCTGTTCCGCTACGCGCCGGACTATGCGCCGATCAACGTGACGCCGGCCTTGGATTGGAGCGCCTATCCGGGTCCGCAGCAGGGCCTGCTGAGCGCCGTGGAGATGTGCAACAACAACGGCACCTGCCGGAAGTTCGACGCCGCGGTGATGTGCCCGAGCTTCCGCGCCACACGGGACGAACAGCATCTGACACGCGGGCGGGCCAATACGCTGCGCCTGGCGCTGACCGGGCAGATCGAGGGCGGCCTGGGCGGCGATGCAGTGGCCGACGCGATGGCGCTTTGCGTTTCCTGCAAGGGCTGCCGGCGGGAATGCCCGACCGGCGTGGACATGGCCAAGCTGAAGATCGAGCATCTGGCGGCGCGGGTGGCGACGCACGGGCTTTCGCTGAAGGACAGGGTGCTGGCGGGCATGCCGCATTGGGCGCCGTTTGCCGCCATGCTGGCACCGCTCAGCAATGCGCGGGAATGGGTGCCGGGGGCGCGCTGGGTGGCGCAGGCCCTGCTGGGCATCAGCGCCACGCGCGCCCTGCCGCGCTTCCGGCGGGACGCTTTCCATGACGCCGAACTGCCCTGGCCTTCCGGCGCAGCGGGCGAGGTGATCCTGCTGCCGGACCTGTTCAACCGCTACTACGAACCCGAGAACCTGCGCGCCGCCGCCCGCGTGCTGCGCGCCGCCGGCTATACGCCCTGCGTGGCGCGGCCGGCCCGCGGCGCCCGCCCCCTGGATGAGGGACGCACGCTGCTGGCCGCCGGGCTTGTGGCCAAGGCGCGGGCCGAGGCGGCGCGGACCCTGGCGGCGCTGGATGCTTTCCCCAACACGCCGGTCATCGGGATCGAGCCGTCCTGCCTGCTGACGCTGCGCGACGAGTTCCTGGCGCTGCTGCCTGGCCCCGCCACCGAGGCGCTGGCCGCGCGCAGCTTCCTGCTGGCCGAGTTCCTGGCCAAGGAGAAGGCGACCCTGCCGCTCGGCCGGGTAGAGGCGACCGTGCATGTGCATGGCCATTGCCACCAGAAGGCCTTCGCCGCCTTCGCGCCGACCTTGGCACTGTTGCAACGGGTGCCGGGGCTCAAGGTGAAGCCGATCACCTCCTCCTGCTGCGGCATGGCCGGGTCCTTCGGGTACGAGGCGGCGAACCAGGCGACGTCCCGTGCCATGGCCGAGCTTTCCCTGCTGCCGGCGGTACGGGCCGCGGCGCCGGGCGATTTCGTGCTGGCGGATGGCACGTCGTGCCGGCATCAGATCGAGGGCCTGGCCGGGCGCGACGCGCTGCACAGCGTTCGGTTGCTTGACCAGGCGATCCGCGCCGACCGATAGCTGTGGGTAAGCGTTCAAGCCCTGGTGAACATTAACCCGGCCTCTGCTAGAGCTATTGCCAAGGGAATCGACCGGGGCGCCCGCGCTCCGTGGCCGGAGGGTTGGCTTTATGCAGTTCAGGCAGATACTGGTGGCCGCGACGATGTTCGGGCTGCCGCTGATGGCGGCGTCCGGCGCGCAGGCCCAGGTGAACGGGCTGTATATCGGCAGCGCGGTCGGCGGGGCCTTGTCGTCCTCGGCCTCTACGAAAAACCACCCGATCGGCCTGTATAGCCAGGACCAGACCAGCAACAGCTTCGGCAAGGGCTTTACCGGCAACTTCAGCACCGGCTTCGGTGGCGTGGTCAATATGGGCTACGGCTTCGGCAACGGCTTCCGTGCTGAAGTAGAAGGCTTCTACCGCAGCAACGGCATCAACAACATCACCATGTACACCGGGGCTGTTGGCCAGGGTAACCTGACCACCAACTCCGGCACGTTGCGCAACTACGGCTTCATGCTGAATGCCTATTATGACGTTGACCCGAACTTCTTCCCTGAAGGCGCCCGCTTCTTCCAGCCCTATATCGGCATCGGCCTGGGCTACGGCTACGCGCAGTTCCAGGGCGTGGCGGCGCGCGAGCCGAACCGCAACCAGAACCAGGGTCAGCAGCAGAACAACTACCTGGAATCGCAGCTGGGCGCCGGCGCCGGCAACCTGGCCTACCAGGGCATCATCGGTGCCGCCTTCGCCATCGACAGCGTGGCCCCCGGCTTGGCCGTCACGGCGGAGTATCGCTACCAGGGCATGCTGGGCGCGCCGGTGCAGGCCAAGGTTTACCAGGTGAACACGAATAACGGCCAGGGCACCGAACGCCGGCTGGCCTCGACCGACAGCTTCCGCCCGACGCTGCATGGCAGTTCCGTGCTGCTGGGCCTGCGCTACGCGCTGGAGCCGGACAATAGCCCCGCGGCGGCGCCGAACCTGCCGGTGGGCTGGTCCGCCCCAGCCGCGGCGCCGGCGGCACGCACCTATATGGTGTTCTTCGCCAATAACAGCGCGGCGCTGGACGCCGCCGGCCGCCAGGTGGTGGCCGAAGCTGTGCAATCCGCCCGGCAGGTGCCGACCACCAGCATCCAGCTGATGGGCCACGCCGACGCCACCGGCCGCAACCCGCACAACCAGGTGCTGTCCAGCCAGCGGGTGCAGAGCGTGACCGCGGAACTCGCCCGGCTGGGCGTACCGCGCAGCGCCATTTCGGGCATGGGCACCGGCGCCGCGGGGTCCAGCGGGGCCGACCCACAGTCTCGCCGGGTCGATATCACGCTGCGCTGAGGCACAGACGGCGCGCCGCAAGCCTAGTGTGTGCACAGAATGCTGCAGTGTTGCCGACGGAGCACACTGCGACTGACCTGGGTTCGGCGTCAGCGTCAGGCGCGTGGCGACGCCATTTCGGTAAACTTACCAGCAAGTTAGTTACTTTCGTCTGATTAATTCAGATGAAAGCTTTTAGAATACAATATTTTTCAATATTTTTTGATACATTCCAAATTCTTGAGGCTCCCGGGTCGGTTGTGTACTGTCTCCACTTGAAGACGGGCGATAAGAGGCCCTGGAGAGATTGCATGCGCCTTATTCACAAAGCGGTCTTCGCTGCCTCCCTGGTCCTGCCCGTTGCAGCCGGAGCGCAGACCACCCAGGGCTTCTACCTGTCGGGTGCCGCTGGCCCCAACATGCGGGAAAGCTTCAACATTTCCGGCGCGCAGCAGATGAGCGGGCTGATGGGCTCGCCGGCACAGCGCAGTGGCAAGGCGTATGTGACCAGCCAGATCGGCTGGACCGGCGTCGCGGCGGTCGGCTACGGCTGGCGCACCGACCTGATGGGCATGCAAAACGGCATCCGGCTTGAACTCGAAGGCCATTATCGTGGCAACGAGGTCAACAAGATGAAAGAGTTCGGCCAGAACCTGACCCGTACCAGCGGCACCACCCGGACCTACGGCGCCATCGCCAACGTCTATGGCGATGTCTCGCTCGGCCAGGTGGCCGGCGTCTCGGTGGCCCCCTACCTCGGCTTCGGTGTAGGCTTCGCCAATGTCCAGTTCGAGCGGGTTCGCGGCACGCTGGCGTCCAACAACACCAATACCCGCATCGACAGCCAGTCGAACGCGACCCTGGCCTACAACCTGATGGCCGGTACCAGCTTCGGGCTTGACAGCGTAACGCCGGGCCTCTCGGCCACGCTGGAATGGCGCTACTTCACCGCCATCAATCTGCCGCAGCAGACCTACGTGAACAATCCCGGTACCTCGCCGCTCGGCACCAATGCCACGCTGCACCGGACCTCGACGCCGAATTGCTGCCACGACAACAGCCTGATGCTGGGCCTGCGCTACGCCTTCGGCGCCACCGCGGCGCCTGTACCGGCCGCCGCCCGGGCCGCCGCTCCGGCCGCTGCGCCGGGCGTGGCCCGCACCTACCTGGTGTTCTTCGACTGGGATCGCGCCGACCTGACGGCCCGCGCCCGCGACATCATCAAGGAAGCGGCGACCAATGCGCAGCGCGCCAACGTCACCCGCATCGAAGTGGCCGGCCATGCCGACCGTTCGGGCGACGCGGCGTACAACCAGCGCCTGTCGCAGCGCCGCGCTGAGGCGGTTGCCGCCCAGTTGGTGCGTGACGGCGTTGCCCGCGGCGCGATCAGCGTCCAGGCGTTCGGCGAGAGCCGCCCGCTGGTGCCGACGGCCGACAACGTCCGCGAACCGCAGAACCGCCGCGTCGAGATCGTGCTGCGCTGATCCTCGGCTCACGAAGCTTCACAAATCGGGCGGTGGGCGGCAGCCTGCCGCCCTTGCTAATTCAACCGGAGGATACGCCCGATGCAGTTGATCGGCCGCACCATGAGCCCCTTTGTCCGTCGCGTGGCGGCGACGCTGAACCTTTATGGCTATGCCTATGAGAACCTGCCCTTCGCCACGGCGACCCAGGGCGCCGAGATTGCCCGCTTCAACCCGGTGGGCCGGGTGCCGGCGCTGGTGACGGATGCCGGCGAGAGCATCGTGGATTCCGCCGCCATCATCGACTGGCTGGACCATCAGGTGGGTGCCGACCGCGCGCTGACCCCGCTGGCCGGGCCGGACCGTTTCGCGGTGACCAAGTGCCTGGCGCTGGCGCTGGGCGCGGTGGAAAAGGCAGTGCTGGCGACCTATGAGAAGGATCGCCGCCCGGCCGACAAGGTGTGGCCGGAGCAGGTGGACAAGCTGCTAGGCCAGGCGCGCGGCGGGTTCGAGGCGCTGGAGGCGCAGTTGACCGGGGAATGGCTGGTGCTGGGCCGCATGACGCAGGCCGACGTGACCACCGGCATCGCGCTGGATTCCGCCGAAATGTTCAACAAGCCGGCCTATGAGGGCCGCCTGCCGAAGCTGAAGGCGCTGCGCGACCGGCTGAACGCCATTCCCGCGATCGGTTCGACTGGCTTCAAGGGCTGATTCCTGGCCGGACATGCTGCGCTGCAACATTTCTCTTGCAGCGCAGCATGGGACAGCTAAACTGACATGATGTTGGGGAGTAACGCGGGTACCGGCCTCACTGAGTGGGGTTCCGATGCACCGACGCCTTTTTCTGGTCAGTACGCTGGCCGCACCTGCCCTGCTGCTGCGTCCCCGCGCCCTGCGCGCCGCCCACCCGGTGGATGTCGAGTTGATCCTGGCCGTGGATGTCAGCCGTTCGGTTGATACCCAGGAGCAGGAATTGCAGTTCAAGGGCTATGAGGCCGCGTTCCGCGACGCCCGGCTGGCCGAGGGCGTGGCCGGTGGGCCGGTCGGCAGCATTGGCGTGCTGTTCTTCACCTGGTCGGGCTGGAACCAGCAGGAGATCCTGGTGCCCTGGACCCGGCTTTCCGGCCCGGCGGACTGCCACGCCTTCGCCGATGCGCTGGCCGAGGCGCCGCGCAAGACGCACCTTTACACCAGCATCTCTGGTGCGATGGACTTCGCTGCCCAGCAATTCGGCCAGGCCTTCGAGGGCACGCGCCAGGTGGTGGATATCTCCGGCGACGGGGTCAACAACTCCGGCCGGCCGGTGGCGGAGGCGCGCGAGGCCGCGTTGGCCAAGGGCATCGTGCTGAACGGGTTGGCGGTGATCGACAATACGCCGCTGCCCCCTGCCCTGGCCGCCGGCCTGCCACCGCTGGAGGATTACTACCGCGACGAGGTCATCGGCGGCCCCGGCGCCTTCCTGGTGGTGGCCGAGGGCTTTGATAGTTTCGAGACCGCGGTACGCCGGAAGATCATCCGCGAGATCGCGCTGAACGCTCCGGCCGGGCCGCTGGTGGAACGGGTGGTGGTGTAGCGCCTGCGCCACCGGATGGCGGCGCGGCAAGCCGGTTCCTCGGACCTTCAACCAAGCCACCCCGCCATAGGGTAGCAAATTCTTCACTATAGGGATGATTTGCTTGCCCCTGGCCATCAAGGCCTGACGGGAGCGGGCAGGATGCCCTTCGACCAACCAGGGCCGGAAAAACCCACGACGGATGCGCAGTCGGCGCCCGCCAGGACGGCGGATGCCGCGCTTGCCCAGTCGATGCGGCCCAGCCTGGACCTGGCCGCCGGCCAGCTTTCCCACGCGCTGCGGCGCAAGATTTCGCAGGAACTCCGCACCGCGCTGGAAGCCGGCACCCTGGCGCTGCACTACCAGCCGCGGGTGACGCTGGAGGATGGCCGCGCCTGCGGCGCCGAGGCGCTGCTGCGTTGGAACCACGCCAGGCGCGGCAATATCCCGCCCGGGCTGTTCATCCCCATCGCCGAGGCGTCGGACCTGATCACCGATATCGGCGGCTGGGTGCTGAAGCAGGCGACCAAGGAAGCCGCTGGCTGGTTGCAGAACCCGGCGGCGCGGCAGGTGCCGGCGGTAGTTTCGGTGAATGTCTCGGCCCGGCAATTGCGCGGCGGCGTGCTGCTGGGCCAGGTGGCTCGCGCGCTGGAGGAAAGCGGGCTGCCGCCGGAACGGCTGGAACTGGAGCTGACCGAGAGCATGCTGGTGGACGGCTCCACCGACACGCTGCTGACCCTGGCGGCGATCCGCGACCTGGGCGTCGGGCTGGCGCTGGATGATTTCGGCACCGGCTATGCGTCGCTGTCCGTGCTGAAGCGGCTGCCGCTGAACACCATCAAGCTGGACCGCGCCTTCGTGCGGGACCTGCCGCATGACGCCGAGGATACCGCCATCGTCCGCGCGGTGCAGAGCATCGCCCGTGCGCTGAAGCTGGAAGTGGTGGCCGAGGGCGTGGAGACCGAAGACCAGCGCGCCTTCCTGTCCGGCATCGGCTGCGATGAGGCGCAGGGGTATTTGTTCGGCCGGCCGGCGGCCGCGGAGCATCTGCGGAAGACGCTGCGCGAGGGATAGAGCCTGTCAGAAGCGCCTGACAGACTCCAGCGGTTGTCCGAGCGGCTGATTCACGCTGCCGGTGATGCCACCCGGCGACGATCAGACGCTGACGCCCAGCGGCGGCGGCCGACGCAGGTCGGCGGGACGCAAGCCTCAAATCGCTGAGCCCAATGCCGGAACTGCCAGCAGACCGCTCCAGCTGAACGGAGATCGCGCGACGGGCCGGCGCATGCTGGCAGCGCCGCGCCGCAACGGCTAACCTGCCGCGGATGCCCCACTCCGAAGATCCCTACGGCCCGCCGCCGCCCCGCGCCCTGCCCTCGGCCGACGACCTGACCGCGGAAATCCTGCGGCAGGCCACCGAACGGGGCGCCGGTAAAAGCATCTGCCCCAGCGACGTCGCCCGCGCCCTGGGTGGCGAGGACTGGCACCCGCTGATGACGCCGGTGCGCAACGCCGCCGTGGCCCTGGCCGAGGCCGGGCAGTTGCTGGTCCTGCGCAAGGGCAAGCCGGTGGCGCCGACCGGCGTGAAGGGCGTGATCCGCCTGGCGATACCGGGAGACCCCGCATGACCAACCCGCTGCTGCTGCTTCGCCGGGGTGCCGGTGGGCTGACGCCGGTGGCACCGGTGCGCTTCGATGGGCTGGAGCTGCCCGCCTCGCCGAATACCTGCCTGGTCGGGCCGGCCAGCTATGCCGGGCCGAAGCACCTGACCCGGGCGCCCTGGCCGGTGACGCCGGCGGTGCTGTGGGCCACGCTCAATCGCGTCGCCGCTGGCTTTCCGCGGACGTACAAGCTGGGCGAGTTCCCCGACCTGGATGGGCCGGCCCAGCCTGGCGCGTCCGGCGGCGCGCCGGTCATCGGCCGGGCGCAGGGCCAATGGGTGGAACGCTCCGCGCTGATGAACTACCCCGACATCATCGCTGCCGAGGTGCGCCCGGCCCCCGAAGGCGCCGGCCTGCTGCTGTACAGCCGCAGCCTGTTCGGCTGGTCGGACCTCGGCGTCAACAAGGCCCGGGCGGAGCGCTGGCTTGCCGCGCTGGATGCCGCACTGCAATAACGACGACAGGCTGATCCACGCCCTGCGGCGATGACGTCCCAGGCGATCAGGCTTCAACCCGAGGATACCCCGGATGCGCCGAGTGCTGGTTTCGCTGCGGGATGCCTGGGCGCTGGCCGCACCGTTCTGGAAGAGCGAGGAGCGCGGCCCTGCCCTGCTGATGCTGGCCGGGCTGGTCGGGCTTAACCTGTTCCTGGTGGCGATGAACGTGCTGAACAGCTTCTGGGGGCGGGAGTTCTTCAACAGCCTGCAGAACAAGGACCAGGACGCCTTCATCAACCTGCTGCTGTTCTGGCATCGGGGGGAGACCGGGCTGCTGCCGGGCTTCGTCTGGATCGCGGCGGTGTTCATCCTGGTGGCCGTGTATCAGCTGTACCTGCGCATGGCCTTGCAGATCCGCTGGCGCCGCTGGCTGACCCGGCACTACCTGGACAACTGGATGGACGCCCGCGCCTATTACCGCGTGGCGCTGACCGACCCGGGCACCGACAACCCGGACCAGCGCATCGCCGAGGATATCCGCGCCTTCGTCGATGACACGCTGGTGCTGGGCTTCGGCATGCTGCGCAACGTGGTCACGCTGGTCAGCTTCGTCGCCGTGCTCTGGGGGCTGAGCGGCGCGATGACGCTGTTCGGCATCAGCGTGCCTGGCTACCTGGTGTGGGTGGCGCTGGTCTATTCCATCATCGGTACCGCCTTCGCGCATTGGATCGGGCGGCGGCTGATCCCGCTCAACTTCAACCAGCAGAAGGTCGAGGCCGACTTCCGCTTCGCCCTGGTGCGGCTGCGGGAGAATACCGAGGGGGTGGCGCTGTATGGCGGCGAGGCAGAGGAAAAGGCCGGGCTGGTCAGGCGCTTCAATGCGCTGGTGGGCAATTGGTGGTCGATCATGGTCGCCACCAAGCAGCTGACCTTCTTCACCGCCGGCTTCAACCAGGTGGCCAACATCTTCCCCTATGTCGTGGCGTCGCCGGCCTATTTCTCCGGCGCCGTGCCGCTGGGCGTGCTGAGCCAGACCGCGAGCAGCTTCGGCGAGGTGCAGGGCGCGCTGAGCTGGTTCGTCGATAACTACCGCAGCGTGGCGGAATGGCGGGCCACGGTGGCGCGGCTCAGCGGGTTCCGCGGTGCGCTGGCCAGTGCGCATGCCGAGCAGGGCGCCGGGGTGCGCGCCGTGCCGGCAGCCGGCGCCAACCTGCGGCTGGAAGGCGTGACCCTGGCGCTGCCGGATGGCCGCGTGCTGCTGGCCGACGCCATGGCCGAGATTGCGCCGGGCGAGAAGGTGCTGATCTCCGGGGCGTCCGGCTCCGGCAAGTCCACGCTGTTCCGCGCCATCGCCGGCATCTGGCCGTTCGGCAGCGGCACCGTGCATGTGCCGGCCGCCGGCCATGTGCTGTTCCTGCCGCAGCGCGCCTACCTGCCGCTGGGCAGCCTGCGCCATGCGTTGTGCTATCCGCGCGGCGAGGACCAGTTCAGCGAGGCCGAGATCCTGGCGGTGCTGGCGGAGTGCGGCCTGGCCCACCTGGCGCCGCGGCTGGATGAGGAGGATGCCTGGGACCGTAGGCTTTCCGGTGGCGAGCAGCAGCGCGTGGCCC
>CANBNK010000005.1 GCA_947371015.1 Acetobacteraceae bacterium
TGGTGGCGCGGATACCATCGCGCTGACCAGCGGCGACAACCTGGTCATCGGCGGCGCGGCGGGCGACCGCGTCACCATCGGCGCTGGGCAAGACACCATCATCGGCGACTACGGCCAGGCCGATTGGTCCGCCAGCGGCGTGCTGCAACAGGTCTTCACCACCGATATCGCGCTGGGCGGCAATGACAGCCTCTCGGCCGGTGATGGCAACAACGTGCTGCTGGGCGGCTTCGGCGCCGACAGCATTACCGGCGGCAACGGCAACAACCTGGCGCTGGGCGACAACGGCATCGCCGTGCTGACCGGCGGCATCGTGACGCTGGTGCAGACCACGGACAGCACCATCGGTACCGGCGGCGACGATGTGCTGAGCTTCGGGCTGGGCGCGCACACCATCATGGGTGGCATCGGTGCCGACAACATCAGTGGCGCGGGCGGTGGCAACAGCGTGGTGCTGGGGGATGACGGCGTCGTCGTCTTCTCCAATGCGGGCGTGCTGATCCAGGCACGGACCACGGATACGCTCGGCGGCGCCGATACCGTCGCGCTGGCTGGCGGCAGCAACCTGGTCATCGCCGGCGCGGCTGGCGACAGCGTCACCACCGGCGGCGGCAACGACACGCTGCTGGGCGACTACGGCCAGGCCGACTGGAACGCCGCGGGCGTGCTGACCAGTGTCTTCACCACCGATATCGCGCTGGGCGGCAATGATGTGCTGGCTGCTGGCGATGGCCGGAACGTGGTGGTCGGTGGCTTCGGCGCCGATACCATCAGCTCCGGCATCGGCGACGCCATGGTGCTGGGCGACAATGGCAGCTACCTGCTGAACGCGGATGGCAGCGCCATTCTGCAAACCAGCGACGTGGTGGCCAGCACCGGCGGCGATGACGTCATTAACGTCGGCGCTGGCCGCAGCTTCGTCATCGCCGGGGTGGGCAGCGACCACGCCAGCAAGACCGGCGGCGGCGAGGGGGTGATGATCGGCGACAACGGGGTCATCCTGATCGACGCCAATGGCCGCTACACCAGTGCCATCACCGGCGACCCGCTGCTGGGCGGCAACGACACACTGTTGGGCGGCACCGACCGCGACATCCTGCTCGGCGGCGTCGGCAACGACAGCCTGGCCGGCAATGCCGGCGACGACATCCTGTTCGGCGATGGCGCCGAGGTGGTGCGCAACGGGCTGACGGTGACGGCCGGTTCCATCAGCCTGTTTACCGGTGGCAATGACTCGCTGGACGGTGGCGCGGGCAACGACCTGATGGTCGGCGGCTTCGGCAACAACCTGTTCTTCGGCACCAATGCCGAGGACATCATGATCGGCAACTACGGCCGCGTCGTGCTGACCAGGCCGAGCGAAGCATCGGGCGAGAGCGTGGTCTCGCTGGTCACCACCGGCCAGGGCCAGTTGGACCTGCTGCGGCGCAGTGCGCTGGCGCTTTACAACACGCTGGACCTGGGCGACCCGGTGGCGAATACGTCGAACGCTGGCGCGCGGCCGCCGCCGCCACCGGCCGCGACGGAAGGCGGCGCCAGCGGGGTGGAGGGCTACTTCTCCTTCGGTACCGGCGGCCTGCTGAACCTGCTGCTGAACAACCAGAGCGGCTTCACCTATGAGCTGCAAAGCGAAGGCGGCGGTGCGCCCTTCCCGGGCAACTTCCCCGACAACAGCGGCGGCGACCAGCAGTTCATCGTGGCAAAGGCCGAGCCCGATGCCGAGGCGCCCCTGCTGACCACGGCTGACCTGGGCGATTTCCGCCGGGTTGAACTGGCCGCCAGCGCGGCGGCCGAGCCGGACGCCGCAGCCGCGGCCTCGGGCCTGGCTGCGGAACTGCCGGAAGGCAGCCCGGCGTTGGCACTGGCCGGGTTGCTTGCCTGGCGGGCGGTGCAGCCGGCCACCGAGCCGAAGCCGAAGGGCTTGCTCGTCGGGCTGTTCGGGCGCAGCCATGCCGGGCGGTTCCGCAAGTGGGGCGGCGACACGCATGTCTGACGGGGGCTGATGTCGATCTCGATCGAAGCGGCGCTGGCTGCTTCGGCGCCGGCCGCGGCCATCGCTGGCGCCGAGCAGGGCTGGCTGGAGCGCCAGTGCCGCATGCTCAATGCCCGGGCCGGGCTGGTGGTGCGGCACCAGGGCGACGCTTACCTGCCCGTGGCGTTGTGGCCGCACCAGTCCGCCGCCGAGCCGATGCTGGAACTGGTGGAGCGCTGCTTCCTGGAAGGCTCCGGGCTGTTCGGCGAACTGGCTGAACCCGGCCTGTTTGGCATGGCGTACCCGGTGCGGCGGGCCGATGCCGTGGTGGCGGTGGCGGCCGTGGCGGTGCAGGCGGCCTCTGACGCCGCGTTGGCGCCCATGCTGCGCCAACTGGAATGGGGCGCCGCCGGGTTGGCGCTGCTGCTGGAACGGGCAGCCTCGGCGGCCGAGCAGGAGCGTGCGGACCGGCTGGCCGGCAGCCTGGAGGCGCTGGCCGAGGTGCTGGGCCATGGCGACTACCAAGCCGCGGCGCTGGGCTTCGTCACCGATCTGGCCAATCGTACCGGCGCTGAACGGGTAAGTTATGGCCAGGTGCGGGGCGGCCGGGTGCGGCTGCTCGGGCTGTCCCACAACGCCCAGTTTGGCCGGAAGATGAACCTGGTGCGGCTGGTGGAAGCCGCCATGGCGGAGGCCACCGACCAGCGGGCGACGCTGACCTGGCCATCGCCGCCGGGCGGGCCGATCACCCTGGCGCAGCAGGCCCTGGCGCGGGAGGAAGGTGGCCAGGCGGTCGCCAGCATTCCGCTGTACCATGAGGGCCGGCCCTTCGCCGCGCTGGCGCTGGAACGTACCGCCACCCAACCGTTCGACACGACCGAACTGGCCTGGCTGGAGAGCCTCGGCAGCCTGGCGGGGGCGGCGCTTGAGGAGAAGCGCCGCAACGACGCGGCGCTGCCGGTGAAGGCCTGGGCCTCGCTGCGGGGGTTGCTGGGCCGCTTGTTCGGGCCGGGCCATGTGGAATGGAAGCTGGGCGGGCTGGCGCTGCTGGCGTTGGTGCTGTTCCTGACCTTCGCCGAGGGCACCTATCGGCTGGCCGCCACGGCCACGCTGACCAGCCGCAGCCAGCAGGCCATTACCGCGCCCTATGACGGCTATGTCCGCGCCGCGCCGGTGCGCGCCGGCGACCGCGTGCCCGAGAGCGCGCTGCTGGTGCAACTGGACGACCGCGACCTGCTGCTGGAACGGCTGCGCCTGCTGGGCGAGCTCTCGCGCGCCGAGGCGCAGTTCCAGCGCGCGGTGGCGGAGCGTGACCGCGCCAAGATCAACATCCTCACCGCCGAGCGCGAGCAGTACCAGGCCCAGGTGGCGTTGGTGCAGCAGCAGTTGCAGCGGGCGCGTATCCTGGCGCCGTTCCCCGGCCTGGTGGCCAGCGGGGATCTCAGCCAGCGGCTGGGCAGCGCGGTACAGAAGGGCGAGGTGCTGTTCGCCGTGGCGCCGACGGATGAATACCGGGTCGATCTGCAGGTGCGCGAAAGCCGCATCGCCGATGTGCAACTGGGCATGCGCGGCACGCTGTTCCTTTCCGCCCGGCCGGACCGCGGGCTGCCCTTCACCGTGCATCGGCTGACCCCACGGGTGGTGGCGGAGGATGGCCGCAGCCACTTCGTGGTGGAGGCGCTGCTGGACGAAACGCCGGATGGCGGCTTGCAGCCGGGCATGCAGGGCATCGGCAAGGTGGAGATTGGGCCCGCCGGGCTGGCGGCGATATGGTCGCGCGACCTGCGCGAATGGCTGCGGCTGCTGGTCTGGTCCTGGTGGGCCTGAGCCATGCGCCGGGCTGACCCGCAGGGCAGGGGCCGATGAGCGGCGCGCTGTTCAGCCCGCAATGGTATCGCGTGGCGCCGCTGAAGCCGCGGCTGCGCCAGCATGCCCGGGTGCTGCGCCAGCACTACCGCGGCGCGCTGTGGTACCTGCTGCAGGACCGCATCACCGGCCAGTTCCACCGCTTCACGCCCGAGGCTTACGAGATCATCGGCCGGTTGGATGGCCGCCGCAGCGTGCAGCAGGTGTGGGAAGACGCCTGCGCCCGGCTGGGGGATTTGATGCCGACCCAGGCCCAGGTGATCGCGCTGCTCGGCCAGTTGCAGCAGGCCGACCTGATCCAGGCCGATCGGCTCCCGGATGTGGGCCGCATGCACAAGCGCGGCCGCAGCGCCCGGCTGCGGCGGCAGTTGCAGCGCACCGGCTCGCCGCTTGGCTTCTACATTCCGCTGCTGGACCCGGAACGCTTCCTCAACGCCACGCAGCGCTTCGTGGCGCCGCTGTTCAGCGCCTGGGGGCTGCTGCTGTGGCTGGCCGTGGTGCTGGGCGGCATGGCGCTGGGCGCGGCGCACTGGCAGGCGCTGAGCGCCAACTTCGCCGACCAGGTGTTCTCCGGCCAGAACCTGATGCTGATGGCGCTGGTCTATCCCGTGGTGAAGGTGCTGCATGAGCTCGGCCACGCCTATGCGGTGAAGCGCTGGGGCGGCGAGGTGCATGAGCTCGGCGTCATGCTGATGGTGTTCTACCCGGTGCCCTATGTGGATGCCTCGGCCGCCGTGGCGTTCCACAGCCGGCGGCAGCGGGCCGTGGTGGGTGCCGCGGGCATGATGGTGGAACTGGCCCTGGCCGCGCTGGCCGTGGTGGTCTGGGTGGCGGCGGAGCCTGGGCCGCTGCGCGCCATGGCGGCCAATGTGCTCATGCTGGCCGGCATCTCCACGCTGTTCTTCAACGGCAACCCGCTGCTGCGCTTCGACGCCTACTACATCCTGTCGGACCTGCTGGGCATTCCCAACCTGGCGCAGCGCGGGCCACAGCAGATCGGCTACCTGCTGGCCAGCCGGGTCTTCGGCGCCCGCGGCATGGTGCCGGTGGCGGCCAGCCCGGGTGAGTCCCGCTGGCTGGTCGGCTATGCGTTGCTGTCCTTCGGCTATCGGCTATCGGTGGTCATGGCCATCGCACTGCTCATCGCCACGCAGTTCTTCCTGGTGGGCGTGCTGCTGGCGCTGTGGTCGCTGACCGCCGCTCTGGTCTGGCCGGCGCTGAAGATGCTGCGCCGGCCGCTGGTGGACCATCGGTTGCGGCCGCGACGCTGGCGGATCTACGGCCTGGGCGGCGGCGCGCTGGCGCTGCTGTTGGCGCTGCTGCTGGTGGTGCCGCTGCCGCTGGCCACCCGGGCGGAGGGTGTGGTCTGGGGCGGTGAGGAAGCGGTGCTGCGGGCGCGCTCCCCGGGCTTTGTCGCGACGGTGCTGGCGCAACCCGGGCTGCCGGTGGCGCGCGGCACCCCGCTGGTCCAGCTACGCGACCCGGAGCTTGAGGAGCGCGTGCCGGTGATGGAAGCCGAGCTGACCCGTGCCGAGCGTGAATTCCAGGCCGCCCAGGCAGATGCGAACCAGGTGATGGCCTTGCAGGAAAGCCTGCGCTTCCTGCGGGAGCAGCTGGAACGCGCCCGGCGGCAAAAGGCCGAGTTGCTGATGCAGGCGGACCAGGCCGGCGATTTCCTGCTGCCGGCGGCGGCGGACCTGCCGGGGCAGTATTTCAAGCGCGGCGACCGGCTGGGCTATGTGGCCGACCCCGCCGCGCTGCATGTGGCGGTGCTGGTGCGGGAAGGCGATATCGACGCGGTGCGCGACCGCACCGAGGCGGTGGAGGTGCGCTTTGCCGCCAACCCGCTGCGGGCGCTGCCGGCCACCATCATACGACTTACCCCGGCGGCGACGCATGACCTGCCCAGCCGGGTGCTTTCCCTGGAAGGTGGCGGCCACTTCGCGCTGGACCCGAAGGCGCATGGCGAGGCGCAGTCCTTCGAGCGGCTGTTCCGGCTGGACCTGGCCACGGTTGACCTGGCGGGACGGCGGATCGAGGACCGGGTGCATGTGCTGTTCCAGCACCCGCCGGAGCCGCTGGCCTTCCGCTGGTACCGGCATGTCCGGCGCATCTTCCTGCGGCAGCTGGGTGTTTAGCGCACCCCCCCTGCTGGCGACCTCGGCGGTGGAGCGGCCGCAGCGGGAGCCGCCGGCGCCGCGCGCACTGGACCGGCTGGCGTTCAGCGCCTTCGGCCAACTCGTCAGGCCGCTGTTGGCGCCGACCCTGCTGTTCCGCCCTTTGCTGGTACCGCTGCGGCGGGAGGCCGCGCGGCTGGAGGCGCTGGACGAGGCCGCCTTCGCCAGCCATGTCGCCACGCTGCGGCCCCGGGCACTGCGTGGCGAGGCACTGACCGTGCCGGCCTTCGCCGCCGTGCGCGAAGCCGCCCGCCGCCGCCTGGGCCAGCGGCACTACGACGCGCAGATGCTGGGCGGCCTGGCGATGCGCCATGGCTATGTCGCTGAAATGCGGACCGGCGAGGGCAAGACCCTGGCCGCCACGCTGCCCGCCGCCGCCGCTGCCCTGACCCGGGTGCCGGTGCATGTGCTGACGGTGAACGACTATCTGGCTAGCCGGGATGCCGAGGCGATGCGCCCGGTCTACGAGGCGCTGGGCCTGACCGTCGGCTGCGTGCTGAACGGCATGCCGACCGAGGAGCGCCGCGAGCACTACCTGCGCGACGTGGTCTATGTGACCAACAAGGAAATCGTCTTCGACTGGCTGCGCGACCGCCTCTCGCTGCCTCCCGGCGGCCAGGCGCTGCGGCTGCATGCCCAGCGGCTGGCCGGCACGGCGCGGGCCGATACGGTGCTGCGCGGCCTGCATTGCGCCGTGGTCGATGAAGCCGACAGCGTGCTGCTGGACGAGGCGCGCACGCCGCTGGTCATCGCCGCCGACACCGCACCGGACCCGCAGCAGCTGGAAGCCTGGCGCCAGGCCCTGGCGCTGGCCGGGCAGTTGCGCCAACCGGAGCATTTCACCCTGGAACCGCAGCGCCGCGCCGCGGAACTCACCCCGGCCGGGGAGGCGCGGGTGGCGGCGCTGGCCGCCGGGCTGGGGCCGGCCTGGGCCAGCCGGCCGCATCGGGCGCAATTGGCGCGCCAGGCGCTGGCCGCCACGCTGCTGTTCCATCAGGATGTCCACTACCTGGTGGTGGACGGCGCGGTGCAGATCATCGACGAGGCCACCGGCCGGGTGATGCCGGACCGCAGCTGGGACCTCGGCCTGCACCAGATGATCGAGACCAAGGAAGGCTGCGCGCCGACCGCCGAGCGGGATACGCTGGCGAGCGTCAGCTACCAGCGCTTCTTCCGGCACTACCACCACCTGTGCGGCATGACCGGCACGGCGCGGGAAGTGGCCGGCGAGCTGTGGGACACCTACGGCCTGCCGGTGATGCGCATTCCGACCAATCGCCCGATGCAACTGCGCCGGCTGGCGACCACGCTCTGCGCCGACCAGGCGGAGAAGTGGAACCAGGTGACCAACCGGGTGCGGCAGTTGCACGCGGCAGGGCGGCCGGTGCTGATCGGCACCCGTACCGTCGGTGCCAGCGAGACGCTGAGCGCCGCGCTGGACCGTGCCGGGCTGCCGCACAGCGTGCTGAATGCCCGGCTGCACCAGCCGGAGGCCGCCATCGTCGCCGCGGCGGGGCAGCCCGGGCGGATCACCATTGCCACCAACATGGCGGGCCGCGGCACCGACATTGCGCTCGGTGCCGGCGTGGCCGCGGCTGGCGGCCTGCACGTGCTGGGCACCGAACTGCACGACAGCGCCCGGGTGGATCGCCAGCTGGCCGGCCGCTGCGCCCGTCAGGGCGAACCCGGCAGCACCGAACTGGTGTTGGCGCTGGACGACCGGCTGCTGGCCGAGAATGCGCCATTGGCAGCCGCCTGGCTGGCTCTGCTACCGGCCGGCCGACTGCGCGCGACGCTGGCGCTGCACGCCATGCGGCGGGCGCAGCACCGGCTGGAACGCCGCCATGCCGAGGACCGCGCCCAACTGCTGCAGGCCGATGAACAGGAAGCCGAGACGCTGGGATTCACCGGCGCACGGTGAGGGTGACGTAGGCTGGCGCGCCCCCGGCGCGACGCTCTACCGCCGCGCGCTGACCAGCGCGAAAGGCACGTCCAGCGCCACCGGCTGCACGACCTCGGCGGTAAACCCCAGCGCGTCCAGCCATTCGGCATAGCGCTCGGGCGGCCGGTAGAAGCCGTGGAACAGCATGTCCTGCATCTGGGCGTAGCCCAGCGGGGCCTCGGCCGGCAGCGGCGTACGCTCGAAGATCAGCACCTGGCCGCCCGGCGGCAGCGCGGCATGGGCCAGGGCCAGGAAGCGCTGCGCCTCGGCATCCGGCCAGTCATGCAGCACGGATTTGAACAGCACCGCGTCATGGCCCTGCGGCAGCGGCTGCCGGCGCAGGTCCGTGGCGCCGAACGCAATGCGCGGCGTGGCGCCGACATGCCGCCTTCCCAGCACGCAGACCGCCGGCAGGTCCAGCACCGTCACCGCCAGGGCCGGATGCGCGGCCGTCAGGTGCAGCGCCATCTCGCCGCTGTTGCCGCCGGGTTCCAGCAGGCGCCGGATGCCGGAGAAATCCTGCAGGGCCAGCAGCACCGGCGCCTCATGCCGGGTCAGCGCGGTGGTCAGCGCCATCCAGCGGGCGGTTGCCGCCAGCGCCGCGGCGTCCTCGCGCAGTGCCAGGTCGTAGCGGTACAGCGCGAAGATCTGCGCCTGGGCCATGAAGCCGGCGCGGTCGCGCAGCAGCGGGCCGAGATGGGCGTGGAAATCCGGCAGGGCCAGGGCGGCGGCTTCCAGCTTCGCCTGCATCAGCGCCAGATGGGGCAGGGCGGCACGAAAGCCGGGGGTCAGCGCTTCCCCGGCCGGGTCTGGCTGGGTGACATCGGCGCCGCGCAGCAGCGCCAGCAGCAGGGCCAGGCCGGGTGGCGGCAGGGTGGCGGTGGCGGCCAACTCGACATGGCTGGCCGGGCCTCCCACCAGTCGCTGGACCAGGCCGCAGCGCAACGCTTCCGCCAGGGCATGGGCGCCGGGGTAGTGCCGGGTGAAGGGCGCGGTCAGCCGGAAGGGGACCAGCGCCCGTTCCAGCGCGGCCTCATCCACCCGCCGGCGCCACCGAGACGACCCGGCAGCCGACGCCGGACGGCGTGGCCAGGTTGGGGTTGGGGATGACCACGCGGATGCGGAAGCTTCCCGAACTGCTGTCCAGCGCGCGGTCCACGATGCTGACGCGCCCGACCATGGTCTGCCCGACCGGCGGTGCCAGCGCCACGCTGGCCTGCATGCCCACCCGCAGCCGGCCGAAGGCCTCGGCCCGCAGCGTCACTTCCACATGCAGCGGGTCCAGGCTGATCAGCTCGGCAAAGGGTTCGGTGGCGACGTATTCGCCCTGGGTCACCCGGCGTTCCACCACAATGCCGGTCAGCGGGCTGTGGGTGGTGCGGCGTTCCAGTTCAACTCGGGCGCGGTTGGCTTCCAACTCGGCCAGCCGGGCTTCGGTGCGCAGGTCGTCGATCTCCTGCGCGGAAAGCATCTGGTTGCGCGTCATTTCCCGGTTGCGCGCCATCTTGCGGCGGGCGAACTCGGCCCGTTCGGAGGACAGGGTCAGCGCGGCGCGTTCCGGCTCACTCGCCAGTTCCAGCAGCACGTCGCCCAGCTTCACCAGATCACCACGCTCGAACGCCACGCGGCGCGCCAGGCCAGGCACGGCGCTGGCCACCAGCACGCGGCGGCTGGGGTCCACCAGGCAGCTGAGTACTTCCTGGGGCGGCGGTTCATAGGCGGCGGGCTGGCCCCAGGCGGGCACCGAGGCGAGTAGCAGGCAGCAGGCGAGCAGAGGGCGCATGCGGGTGTCCGGAGCGTGAGGGGGCAACACAGCATGGCCTACCCCGGGCGGGAAGGGGCAGGCCTGGGCCGGAGCGCGATTGCCGTGTGCAGCCCGGGGCCTGGTGCCGGCTTTCGCCAATTCCGCGCCAGGCGATCCGCCTGCTAGGGTGGGTGCAAATCCTGGGGGAATGCTTCATGCGCCAGTCGTCACGCCGTAGCCTGTTGTTCAGTCCGGCGCTGCTCGCCGCCGCGCCCGCCTGGGCGCAGGAGCAGCCCTGGCCGTCGCGGCAGGTGCGGATCGTGGTCGGCTTCGCCGCCGGCGGCGCCAACGACATCATGGCCCGGCTGCTGGCCAGCAAGCTGGGCGAGACCATGCCCGGCGCCACCTTCGTGGTGGAGAACCGCCCCGGCGCCGGCACCCTGCTGGCGGCCGAGCATGTCGCCCGCGCCGCGCCGGATGGCTACACCTTCCTCTATGCCTCCACCTCCACGCTGATCACGCCGCTGATCAACCGCGGCTCGACGCTGGATATCCCGCGCGACTTCACCGCCGTCATCATGGCGCAGAACTCGCCGCTGCTGCTGGTCTCGCGCCCGGACTTCCCGGCCCGCAACCTGGCCGAGGTGATCGCACTGGCCAAGCAGCGCGGTGGGCGCCTGACCATCTCCCACCCCGGCAGCGGCGGCATCAACCACCTGTCCCTGGCGGTGCTGATGCGCGATGCCGGAATCGAGCTGACCATGGTGCCGTACAACGGCAACCAGCCCTCCCTGACCGCCTTGCTGCGGGGCGATGTGGACCTGGCCAGCGATTCGCTGTTCGCCACGCGCAGCCTGCTGGAGAGCGGAACCATCCGCTCCATCGCCATCACCAGCGCGCAGCGGATCAGCACGCACCCGGCGGTGCCGACCTTCGCCGAGACCCTGCCTGGCTACGAGGTGACCTTCTGGGGCGGGCTGTTCGGGCCGCGCGGCACGCCCGCGCCGATCGTCGAGCGGCTGAACCACGAAGTGGACGCCATTCTGCGCCAGCCGGAGGTGGCCGCGCGGGTGCGCAGCTTCGGCGCCGACCCGATGGGCGGCAGCAGTGCCGACTATACCCGGGTGGTGGCGCAGGACTGGGAGCGCTGGGGCAAGGTCGTACGCGAGGTTGGCGTGCGCTCCGAATGACGGTTGCGCGGCGCTAGTGTCCTGATTCCGAAGTCCTGCGGCCTTCGTTATCCGGCCACTGGCCTTTGTTTTCAGTGGCCTGCTGATCCGCTGCGTTCGTGGATAAACCCACGAACTTCGCGGGCAGGACACTAGGGCCGGCGCCGAGACTGGGCGGGACAACGACGCAGGGGAGACATGCGATGCCATTCTACGAACGCGGCGACGTCCGCATCCATTATGAGGAAGTCGGCAGTGGCTTTCCGCTGCTGATCATCCCCGGCGGTGGCCTGAACTCCGCGATTCCCTTCGTGACCGAACGCGGGCCGTTCAACCCGCTGGCGCTGTTCAGCGACGAATATCGCTGCATCACGCTGGACCTGCGCAACGCCAATGGCGGCACCTCCTCCGGCCCGCTGGAGGTTGACCGCCCTTGGGATTCGCACACTGACGACCAGCTTGGCCTGATGGACCACCTGGGCATCAGCCAGTTCATGGTGATGGGCTTCTGCATCGGCGGCCCCTTCATCTGGAACCTGCTGCAACGGGCGCCGGAGCGCATTGCCGCGGCAGTGCTGGTGCAGCCCAGCGGCTTCCGGCCAGAACTGCCGGAGCTGTTCTTCGAGGGCAACATGACCGGCTGGGGGCCTGCCCTGTGCGCCCAGCGGCCGGATATCAGCATGGCGACGGTCGAGGCCTACCTGGCGCGGATGTACCGCAGCAACCCCGACTTCGTGCTGACCGCGACCCGCGACTTCGTCCGCAGCTGCCAAACGCCCGTGCTGGTGCTGCCGGACGACATCCCAGCGCACCCCTACGCCGTGGCGATGGAAAGCGCGATGCTCGCGCCGAATGGCCAGGTCAGCCTGTACCCCTGGAAGGAGCCAGCAGCGCGGCTGCCGCTGGCGCTGCGGCATATCCGCAGCTTCCTGCGGTCGCACCGCCCGACATAGCCGTTACGCCGCCAGCTGCTGCCCCTGCGCGGCGGCGCGCAGCACCATCTCGGCGCATTTCTCGCCGATCATGATGCAGGGCGCATTGGTGTTGCCGCTGGTCAGCGTCGGCATGATCGAGGCGTCCGCCACGCGCAGCCCCTCGATGCCATGCACCCGGAGCTCGTTGTCCACCACCGCCATCGCATCCGGCCCCATGCGGCAGGTGCCGACGGGGTGGTAGGTGGTCTCGGCGTTGTTGCGCACCCATTCCAGCAGGTCCGCGTCGGACTGCACCTGGGCACCGGGGGCGATCTCCTCGCCGGTGATCTCCTTCAACGGAGATGCCGCCATTAGCTCCCGCCCCTTGCGGATCGCGGCCAGCAGGCCGTCGCGGTCATGCTGCGTGGACAGGAAGTTGAAGCGGATGGCCGGCGGCGCGGATGGGTCGGCCGACTTGATATGGACCGAGCCAGTGCTTTCGGACCGCAGCACGTTGATGTTCATGGTGATGCCGCGCCGCTTGGCCACGCGGCGTTCGTGGTTCACCATTTCATACAGGAAGGGCAGCACGGAAATGGTGGCGTCCGGCGCCTCCAGCCCTTCGCGCGTGCGAAAATACAGCCGGATCGGCACCGCCGTGCGGGCCAGGAAGCCTTCGCGCTTCAGCGCGTATTTCAGCGCCTCCCGCGCCAAGCGCCAGCCGCGGGCATTGTCGTTGAAGGTGGCGTTGCGTTCGGTGATGGCGAACTTCACCCGCGGCGAATAGTGGTCGCGCAGCCCTTCGCCGACGCCCTGCAGCTCATGCAATGGCGTGATGCCGAGCGATTGCAGCAGCTCCGGCTGGCCGATGCCCGACAGCTCCAGCAGCTTGGGCGAGTTGATCGAGCCGTTGCAGACGATCACCTCGCGCGTCGCCCGCGCCTCGCGCATCTCGCCGCCGACGCGGTAGCGCACGCCGACGCAGCGCTTGCCTTCCAGGATCAGCGTCTCCGCCATCGCGCCGGCTTCGATCCGCAGGTTCGGCCGGCCACGCGCGGGGTCCAGGTAGCAATAGGCGGTGCTTTGCCGGCGGCCCTTGGCGATGGTGACCTGCGACATGCCGATGCCCTCCTGCTTCGCCCCGTTCAGGTCGGGGTTGAAGGGCAGGCCGATGGCGCCGGCCGCGGTGATCATCTTCTCCAGCAGCGGCACCTGATTGCGCGGCGTATCGGTCACGCGCAGCGGGCCGCTGCGGCCGCGCAGGTCGTCGGAGCCGCCGTCATAGCTTTCCATGCGCTTGAATACCGGCAGCACGTCGTCCCAGCTCCAGCCGCGATTACCCAGCTGCGCCCAATGGTCATAGTCCTGCGGTTGGCCGCGCATGAAGACCATGCCGTTGATGGAGCTGGTGCCGCCGAGCATGCGGCCGCGCGGCACCTCGATGCGCCGGCCACCGGAGCCGGCATCGGGCTCGGCCGAGAAGCACCAATTGACCGCGGGGTTGTCGATGAGCTTGGAGACGCCGGCGGGAATGCGCGACCAGAAATAGCCGGAGCCCTCGGTGCCCGCTTCCAGCAGCAGCACCTGGTACGTGCCACTCTCGCTCAGCCGGCTGGCGATGGTGGCGCCCGACGAGCCGGCACCGATGACGATGAAATCCGGCGTCTCGGTCATAAGCGTTTCCCCCTGCGATGCGTCATGGTTGCCGACAAGGGCAGGGGCCGCAAGCCTTAGCCGGGCAGGCGCACGATCGCCTGCATGGTCTTGTCGGTGTTGCGCGGCTGGGCCGGCGGCATCTGCTGGATGGCATGGACCGACTGGCCCCAACCCTCCGTGCCCTCCACCAGCGCGCGGTTGCGCAGGATGAAGCGGCCGCGCACCAGGGTGTGGATCGGCAGGCCCTTCACCCGGCGGCCATGCCAGGGCGAGATCTTGGAGCGCGAATGCAGCGCGGCGTCGTCCAGCACCATGTCCTGGCCGAGATCGACCAACGCCAGGTCGGCATCGGCGCCGGGCTGGATCGTGCCCTTGCGCGGGAACAGGCCCCAGTTGCGCGCGGGGTTATAGGCGCTCCAACGGACATAGTCGCAGATGGTCGCGCGGCCGGCGCTGACCTGGCTCAGCATCAAGGACATCTGCGTCTCGACGCCGGGGAAACCGCAATCCACCGACCAAATGTCGTTGCGCGTCTTTTCCGGCGGCGCGTGCGGCGCGTGGTCGGTGGCGATCATGTCCACCGTGCCGTCCATCAGCGCGTTCCACAGCGGCACCTGGTTCTCCACTTCCCGCACCGGCGGGTTGACGCGGATGACGCCGCCGCAGCGGGCGTAGTCATCGGCCGAAAGGAACAGGTAGTGCGGGCAGGTCTCCCCGGTGATGTCGACGCCGCGCGCCTTGGCGTCGGCCAACGGGCGCAGCTCGGCAGCGGAGGAGATGTGCAGGATGTGGATGCGCGCCCCGGTCCATTCCGCCAGCACGGCGGCGCGGCTGACCGCTTCGGTCGCAACCACGGCGGGGCGGGCGGCCAGGTGGGCCAGCGCATCGGTGCGGCCGGCGGCGCGCATCCGCGCCTCGCGCCGGGCCATGATGCTGGCGGTCTCGGCATGCAGCGAGATGCGCTTGCCGGTGGGGGCCACGACCTCGAAGGCTTCCAGCATGGCCCCGGTGTCGGGCGTGGCCAGCTTGCCGAAGGTCTCCCCCATGTAGAGCTTGAAGCCGATGATGCCGCCGGCGACCATCTCCGGCACCTGCTCGATGCTGCTTTCGCCGAGATAGGCGTAGAGCCCGTAGTCGATGCGCGCGCGGCTGCCGGCGATGGCGTGCTTTTCGGCCAGCGCCTGCGCGTTGGCGGTGGCGGGCACGGTGTTGGGCATGTCGAAGACGGTGGTGACGCCGCCGAAGGCCGCGGAGGTGGTGCCGGTGTCCCAGTCCTCCTTGTGGGTGTAGCCGGGGTCGCGGAAATGCACATGCACGTCGATGGCGCCAGGCAGCACGTGCAGGCCGCTGGCGTCCAGCGTTTCCTTCGCGGCCGGCATGGCCTCCGGCGCGCCGATGGCGAGGATGCGGCCACCGGCGATGGCCAGACTGGCGTCCACGATGCCATCGGGGTGGACGATGCGGCCGTTATGGATGACCAGGTCGGCAAGCATGGCGGCGTCCTTCACAGCATGGCCCAGCCGCCATCCACCGGCAGGTCGGTGCCGGTGATCTGGCGGGAGACGGGGGAGGCGAGGAAGAGGCAGGCATTGGCCACGTCCGCATCCACGGTGATGCGGCGCAGCGCGTATTCCTCGGCGTGGCGCTGAATGGCTTCGTCCTCGGAGATGCCGTGCTTCGCCATCAGCGTCGGCACCACCTTGGTGCGGAAACGCTCGCCATCCACCATGCCCGGCGCCACCAGGTTGACGTTGATGCCGTGCGGCCCGGCTTCCAGCGCCATCGACTTGGTGATGCCGCGCAGCCCCCATTTGCTGGCGGAATACGCCATGCGCCCGGCGCGGCCACGCATGCCGAAGGTGCCGCCGACATTGACGATGCGGCCTTCGCCACGCGCGATCATGCCCGGCAGCACCGCGCGCATGGTGTTGAAGCAGCCGGCCATGTTCAGCGTGACGATCTCGTCGAACTCGTCGCGCGTGGTTTCCCAGCCGGTCTTGCCCATAGGTCCGGCGCCGCCGGCGACGTTGACCAGGATGTCGATGCCACCGAGGGCTTCGATGGCCTCATCCACCACCGCCTGGCACTGCGCCGTATCCGTCAGGTCGCAGGCGGCCACGCGCACGCGGCGGCCCATCGCGCGGGCTTCCTCGGCGACGGGTTCGATGGCGGCGATGTCGCGCCCGGCCAGCACCAGGTCGCAGCCTTCCCGCGCGAAGGCTAGAGTGATGGCGGCGCCCATGCCCTTGGCGGGGCCGGTGATCAGCGCGACCTTGCCGGCGATCTGCAGGTCCATAACGTCAGCCGCCAGACAGCAGGTTCGGCATCAGCCGCAGCGCATTGCCACGTTCGATCTTCGCCAGCACGTCAGCATCCAGCTCCAGCGCGCCGAGGCCCTTCACCGTCGCCGTCATGGTGTCCTCCGGCGCGAAGGGATAGTCGCTGGCGAACAGCACCTGCTCGGGCGGGATCACTTGCAGCATCGGCCCGAAGGCAAGCGGATTGGCCGAGAGTGCGACGTCGAAGTAGAGCCGGCTCAGTTCCGCCATGACGCCATCCGGCACCCCTTCGCGGAATTCCGGCCGGCGTTCCAGCCGGGCGATGCGCTGCGCCAGGAAGGGCACGGCGCCGCCGGCATGGGAGAAGATGCTGCGCATGTTGCGGTGCTTCGCCAGCACGCCGGAGAACAGCAGGTCCGCAATGGCGCGCGTGGTGTCGAACGGGAATTCCAGCGTGGCGGCGGGCAGGCCGGGCGGCATCATCGGCGCCGGGCCGACGCAGGGGTGGAAGAAGGCCAGCGCGCCACGGCGGTTGAGTTCCGCATAGATCGGCGCGAACTCGGCGTTGCCGGGGTAGCGGCCGCCATAGTTGGTCATCAGGCAGATGCCGTCGGCGTGCAGCACGTCCAGCGCGTAGGCGATCTCATCGAGGCTGGCGGCCACATCCGGCAGCGGCAAGCTGGCGAAAAAGCCGAACTTGCCGGGGAAGCGGCGGCGCAGATCGGCGGCGTATTCATTGGTCGCGCGAGCCAGCTCCCGCGCCTGGCCTGCATCGCCGAACCAGACGCCGGGCGCCGAGATCGACACCACGGCTGTGCCGATGCCGTTGCGCTCCATCGCTTCCAGCGAAAGCTCCGGGCTCCAGGGCGGCGTCTTGCCGGAGACCATCAGCGGGCCGATGCGCTCCTCCCCGGCGATGCGGACATAGTCCGGCGGCAGGATGTGGTGCTGGATGTCGATACGATGCGCAGCCATCAAGGCTTCTCCGGAATGCTGGCGATACTGCCGGTGAGCGACGCGACCAGGCGGTTGGAAGCCTCGATGGCGCCGCCGCCGGCGTCGTTGCCCCAGATGAAGCGGGAGAGTTGCCCGCCGAGATAGGGATGCATCCCCAGGTCGTACAGCGCGCGGAAGTCGCGCTGCTCAATGGCGCGACGCTCGGCCGGCAGCATGGTCGTGTAGCGGTCCAGCACGGCGGCTTCGTTCTGCTTGAACAGCGCGCGCAGCGCCGGGTCCCACTTCAAGTCCTGCACCAGGTCGTGCGCGGCCAGGCTGGGGTCATAGGTTTCCCAGGACATCACGCCACCTCCCACACCACGCCGCCGATGCCGCAGCGGAAGCTGGGCCAGCCGGTATAGCCGAAGCTCTCGCCCTGCCGCTCTCCGATGGCGCCCATGACGATGAACCAGGACAGCACTTCGGCGGTGCCGCCAAGCCCGGCCTGCTCCATGCGCGGGATGGTGATTTCCCGCAGGAAGGTCGCGTGGTCCGGCTCGCTCGCCAACTTCAGGAACAGCTGATCGAATTCCTCGTCGATCTTGTAGTAGCGCGCGCCGCCGGGCTCATGACTCAACCCGCCGGAGCCGATCAGCGCCACGCGCAGGCCGGCGGGCATATCCTCGGCGATGCAGCGCGCCACCGCCTGGCCCAGCGCGTAGCAGCGGGCGCCGTCGGGGAAGGGCGGCACGGTGCAGTTCTGCAAAATCGGCACCACTGGGATGCCGGTGCTGTCCAGCTCCGTCATCACGGTGGGCACCGAGAGGTTGTCGTCGAACTTCAGCGGCCCGGCCTCGGCATTCATGCGGAAGCCGCGCTTGGTCAGGCCCTTGAACAGCGTGCGCGCCACTTCGGGGTCGCCGGGCACCGCCCAGTCGCGGCAGCCGATCCATTCCTTGAACCATTCATGCGGGCCGGCATGTTCGGCGGCGTGGCCGATGATGAAGTCTGGATAGGCGGTGATGCGGCTGTTGGTCAGGTGGTCATTGGCGAAGACCAGCACGACGTCGGGCTTGGCCGCCCGCAATGCGCGGCCCACCGCGCCGAAGGTGGCGGCGACGACGGCGCGCGCCTCATCCGGCGCCTTGTCGAACAGGCCGACCACGGCGGGCGCATGCGGAATGCCCGCGGCGAAGACGATCTCGGCCATGCTGCGCTCCTCAGTCCTGCGGCCGCATCGCGCGGACCTCGGCATCGCTGGGCAGGTAGCGCGCGCCATCGGCGTAGGTCGCATCGACCATCACGCCGCGGCCAGCCCGCAGCGCGATCTTGCCGACATACATGCCCAGCGTGGATTGGTGGTCGCTGGCGCGGAAGGTGATCTGGCCCAGCGGCGTCGGCAGCGTCATGCCTTCCAGCGCGCCGACGAATTGTTCTGCGCCGGTGCCTCCGGCCTTGCGCAACGCCGCAGCCACGGCATGCAGCGTGACATAGCCGCTGAGCGAGCCGGCGCGCGGCGTGTCCTTGGCCGCCGCGCGATACGCGCTGACAAATGCCTGGTGCGCCGGCGTGTTGATCTGCTCCCACGGGTAACCGGTGACGATCCAGCCGGCCGGCGCTTCGTCGCCCAGCGGGTCCAGGAATTCCGGCTGCCCGGTCAGCACGCTGCACACGCTGCGGCGCTCGAACAGGCCGATGTCGTTGCCGGCACGCACCAGGCGGGCCAGGTCGGGGCCGAAGGTGGCGTTGAACATGGCGTCCGGCCGCAGCGTCAGCAGCGCCTGCGCCACCGGCCCGCCTTCCAGCCGGCCGAAGGCGGGGAACTGCTCGCCCACCCATTCCACGTCCGGCCGCACCGCGCTCAGCAGCTTTTTGAAGCTTTCGGTGGCGGAGAGGCCGAACTCGTAATTCGGCGCCACCGCGGCCCAGCGCTTGGCCGGGAGCTTGGCCGCCTGTTCCGCCAGCATCGCCGCCTGCATGTAGGTGCTGGTGCGGGTGCGGAAGGTGTAGCGATTGCCCTGGCGCCAGGTCAGCGCGTCGGACAGTGCTTCGGCGGCCAGGAAGGGCAGCTTGTTGCGCTTGGCGAAGTCACCCACCGCCAGCCCGATGTTGGAGGCGAAGGTGCCGGTCAGCGCCACCACCTTCTCCGACGCATGCAACTCGGCGGCGTGGCGCACCGCGTCATCCGGCTTGCCGCCATCGTCGCGCAGCAGCAGTTCCAGTGGCCGGCCGAGCACACCGCCGCCGGCGTTGATTTCTGCCAGTGCCAGGTGCAGCCCATGGCGGTACGGCGTGGTGAAGGCGGCCTGGCCGGTATAGCTGTTGATGTCGCCGATCTTGATCGGACCCGACTGCGCGCGGGCCAGCGTCGGCGCGGCAAGGCTTGCGCCCAGCAGGGTGCGCCTGGTGAGGTTGCTCATGCGGATGCTCCTGCGGTGGGGATGAAGGATCGGGCGCCCTGCGCCACATGCATTTCGGCGACGGGGTTGCGGCCGGCGACCCAGCTGGGGTTGCGCTGGAACACCTGCATATCGTGGCCGGGGACGATCCGATGCAGGCGGTCCTCGCCCACCGTGGCGCGCAGGCGTTCATAGCCGCGCAGCAGGTTCCAGCCATTGCCCTGGTGGTAGCCCGGCGGCCACATGCGCTCGATGTTCGGGTAGCTGGCCAGCGCATCGCCGGCCAGCACGAAGGCGCCGTCCGGCGTCGTCACCTCAACCCATTGCGAGCCGAAGGTGTGGCTCTCGGCTTCCAGTCGCAGCGTGATGCCGGGCGCCACCTCGGTATCGCCCTCCACGAAGCGGACGCGGCCGGCGGCGATGGCACGCTCGAAGGTGGCGATGTCGTTGAGGTTCAACGATGACAGCACCCAGGAGGACTTGCCCGCCGAGGTATCCGGCAATTGCGCCAACGCGGCGCGCCAGGCCTCGTATTCGCTGCGTTGCAGGATGATTTCGGCGCGCGGGAAGGCATCAAGGTTGCCGGCGTGGTCGAAGTGCAGGTGGGTCAGCAGAATGGTGTCGACATCGGCCGGCGTCAGCCCGACCTTGGCCAGCACCTCGTCGGGTGTCTCGACATCGGCGAAGCGCTTGCCGGTCATCGAATCGCCGCCGGCGAAGCCGGTATCCACCAGGTACACATGGCGCTGCGGCCCGGCCGGGACGATGGCCGAGTACATCATGGGGATCTCATGCGTGCCGGCATTGCTGGCCACCGGCGAGCCTTGGGTGAAGTCGCGCGGCAGGGTGCCCTTGGCGAAGCAGAAGCTCCAGATCGAATGGTCCACCATCGCCGCCATGCACACCCCCAATGCCCCGAGCGATGATCTTCCGTCGCGGCGGCGAGGCGCGCAAGACGGGCGTCGCGGCATCAGCCGCGCCAAGTGTCCATTGACAGTAGGGAAGTAGGGCCGTCCGATACCGCAGCAACGGGAGCCATGGCATGAGCGGCACTTTGGGACCGGATGGCGGCATTTCCATCCTTGCAGGCACCATGGCGGAGATGACCGCCGACGAGGTCGCCGCCGCCGCCAAGGCCGGTGCGGTCGCGCTCTGGGCCTTCGGCGTCATCGAGCAGCACGGCCCGCATCTGCCCACCGGCACTGACATCTACCTGCCCGCAGCCAAGCTGCGGCGGACGCGCGTGCTGCTGGCCGAACGCGCCATTACCGCTTTGATCGTGCCGGCCTACTACTGGGGCGTGAACCACGTCTCCGGCGCCTTCCCGGCTTCGCCCCGCGTGCGGCCGGAAGTGATGGCGGAACTGATGAGCGACGTGATCGGTAGCCTGTCGGATGATGGCTTCCGGCACCTGTTCTGCGTCACCGGCCATGGCGATGCCGAGCACAACCGCACCATCCATGAGGGCATTCGCCGTGGCAGTGCCGGCCGGCCGATCCGCGCCAGCTTCCTGGCCGATGTGGGCATGGTGAAGCGCCTGGGCTTCGCCGCCGATGATGCGCTGGTGACGCCGTTCCAACCGGCGCCGAGCGGCCCGGCGCGGCCCTACATGGATGTGCATGCCGGCGAGTGGGAAACCTCCGCCATGCTGGCAACTCATCCGGCGCTGGTGCGCGACGCCGTGCTGCCCAGCCTGGTGCCGACCAACTTCGAGCTGGAAGACCTGATGGAATGGCGGCGCGGGCTTGAACACGCCAAGCGCAAGACGCCGCTGGGCTATCTCGGCGACCCCGCCGCCGCCAGCCTGGAACAGGGCCAGCGCAGCCTGGAGGCGCAATGCGTCGCCATGGCGGACGCCATCGCCGCGCGCGTTGCCGTTGTTTGAGAGACTGATTCACCGCTCATGCGATTCCGCCTCAGGCGATCACGCGCTAGCTGAAGGATGCCACCGATGCTGACCCGTCGTTCCGCCCTGGTCGCCGCTGCCGCGCTGACCGCACCGCGCGTGCAGGCCCAACCGGCGCGGGTGCTGAAGTTCATCCCGCACAGCAACCTGATCAGCCTGGACCCGATCTGGACGCCGGCTGCCATTGTCCGCAACCACGGCTACATGGTGTGGGACACGCTGTATGGCGTGGACGACGCCTATCGCCCGCAACCGCAGATGGCGGCGGGCCATGTCTTCGAGAACGAGGACCGCACCTGCACCATCACGCTGCGCGACGGCCTGCGGTTCCATGACGGCGAGCTGGTCCGCGCGCAGGATGCCGTCGTCAGCCTGCAACGCTGGATGCGCCGCGCCTCGGTCGGCCAGAAGCTGGCGGAGCTGACCGAGGAGCTGGTGGCGCTGGACGACAAGCGGCTGCGCTTCCGGCTGAAGCGACGTTTCCCGCATTTGATCCGCGCGCTGGGCCAGGTCTCGGTGCCGGTGCCCTTCATCATGCCGGAGCGGCTGGCGCGGACCGACCCGTTCCAGCAGGTGCGGGAAGCGGTTGGATCCGGCCCGTTCCGCTTCCTGCCCGGCGAGTTCAATCCCGGCAGCCGCGTGGCCTATGAACGCTTCGCCCAGTACCAGCCAGTGGCCAGCGGCACGCCCAGCCTGGTCGCCGGGCCGAAGCAGGTGCATCTCGACCGCGTCGAGTGGCACATCATCCCCGATGCGCAGACCGCCGCCAACGCATTGCTGGCCGGCGAGGTCGATTGGTTCGAGGCGCCGCCGACCGAGTTGGAGGGCCTGCTGGCCCGCAACCGCGCGATTTCCGTGGAGGCGGCCGAGACGCTGCCGCGCCCGGCGCTGATGCGGTTGAACCAGCTGCACGCGCCGATCAGCGATGTGCGCGTACGCCGCGCCCTGTTGCCGGCGCTGAATCAGGCGGATTTCATGGCCGCGCTGGTCGGGCCGGAACCGTCGCGCTACGCGGCCGATCTCGGCGTCTACACGCCCGGCTCACCCTATGCCTCCCGCGCCGGGCTGGAGCCGCTGCTCGGCCCGCGCAACCTGGACCGCGCCAAGGCCATGCTGAAGGAGGCCGGCTATACCGATGCACCGGTGCGGCTGCTCGGCGCCATGGACGTGCCGGCGCAGGCCGCGTTGGCGCAGGTCGGCGCCGACCTGTTCCGTCGGCTGGGCATGAACCTCGACTTCGTCGCCACCGACTGGGGCACGCTGCTTGGCCGCACCGCCAACCGGGAGCCGTTGGATAAGGGCGGTTGGTCCGCCTACTGCACCTTCTTCCCGGGGCTGGAGTTCATCGACCCCGGCGCCCACCTGGTGCTGCGCGGCAACGGCCTGGCCGGCGCCAATGGCTGGCCGAACTCGCCCCGGCTGGAAACCCTGCGGGAAGAATGGTTCCAGGCGCCGGACGAAGCAAGCGAACGCCGCATCGCCACCGAGATGCAGCGCGTGGCGCTGGAGGAAGTGATCTTCGTGCCACTTGGCGCCTATACCTCCCGAACCGCGATCAAGAAGTCGCTGACCGGGCGCATCCCCGGCCTGCCGGTGGCCTGGAACCTGAAGCAGGGCTGACCGCGACAGCCGCCCCACCGCGCGTTAGGCTGCGCCCAAAGTGGAGGGAATGCAGCGATGATCAAGCGGCGCGCCGCGGTGGGCCTGGCGGCCGCCGCGCTTCTGGCCCGGCCTGGCCTGGCGCAGGATGCCTCCTGGCCCGACCGGCCGTTGCGCCTGGTGGTGCCCTACGCCCCCGGCGGCACCAACGACCTGGCCGCGCGGCTGCTGGCGCAGCGCTTCACCGAAGCCTTCGGCCAGCCGGCGGTGGTGGAGAACCGCCCGGGCGCCCAGGCCGTGCTGGGCACCGAATTGGTGGCGCGGGCGAAGCCGGATGGTCTGACCCTGCTGGTCGCCGCCAGCGGTCCCATCGTGTTCAACCCCGCCACCAATGACCGCCTGGCCTACGACCCGCTGCGCGACCTGGCGCCGGTTTCCCTGCTGGTCAGCTTCCCGCTGATGCTGCTGGTGGCCGCCGACAGCCCGCATCGCACCCTGGCTGACCTGGTGGCCCATGCCCGCGCCAACCCGGACCGGGCGAATTACGGCTCACCCGCGGCCTCCATGCAGTTGGCGACGGAGTTGTTCAACCAGCGCGCCGGCACGCGCTTCCAGCAGGTGGCATATCGCGGCAGTGCCGAGATCGTTAACGCGGTGGCGAGCGGCGAGTTGAGCATGGCCTTCCTCGACATGGCGCCGGTGGCGGGCGCGCTGGCCGGCGGCCGGGTGCGGGCGCTGGCCGTCACCGCGGCGGCGCGGCTACCGAGCCACCCGGATGTGCCGACCATGGCGGAGGCCGGCTTCCCCGACATGCTGGTGGAGTTCTGGGTTGGGCTGCTGGCGCCGGGCGGCACGCCGCCGGGCATCGTGGCGCGGTTGCACGCGGAATGCGCCCGGCTGGTCGCCTCGCCGGCCTATCGGGAGCGGATGACGACGCTGTTCTCCCGCCCCGTCGCCACCACGCCGGAGGAGATGCGCGCGCTGATCGGCCGCGAGATCGCGCTGTGGCGCGGCGTGGCGCGGGCCGGTGGCATCCGCATGGAAAACTGAGACGGAAATGGGTTGCCCGCCACCGGGGGGCATGGTGACCTCGGCGCAGTCGTTGCCACGGGAGATGCCGCCCTGCCTGCCCGGATGAAGCCGCCCCTTGCCGGGCGCCGCGCGCTGCTCGCCACCCCGCTGCTGCTGCCAGGCCTGGCGCGGGCGCAGCAGGGCTGGCCGGACCGGCCGGTGCGCCTGATCAACCCCTGGCCACCTGGTGGCCCCGCCGATTTGGTGGCGCGGCCCTTGATCCAGCGACTCAGCGAGACGCTGGGCAAGCCGATGGTGATGGAGAACCGGCCGGGCGCCAATGGCACCATCGCCACCGGCATGGCCGCGCGCGCAGCGCCGGATGGCTACAGCGTGCTGTTCAGCCATGCCGGGCCGATGACGATCGCGCCCTGCTTCCAGTCCAACATTCCCTACGACCCGGAGAAGGACCTGCTGCCGGTGACGCAACTGGTGTCCTCGCCGCTGGTGCTGGTGACGCGCATGGACCTGGGCGCCGACGACGTGCCTGGGCTGGTGGCCCGCGCCAAGGCGGCGGCGCAACCGCTCAGCTATGGCTCGGTCGGCCCGGCCAGCACCACGCACCTGGCCGGGGAGATGCTGGCGCGGATGTCCGGCGCCACGCTGCTGCACGTGCCCTATACCGGCAGCACGCAGCCGATCACGGACATGATGGCGGGGCGCATCGACTTCGGCTTCTTCAACATCGGCGCCGTGATGGGGCATGTGGAGGCGGGGCGGCTGAAGCCACTGGCGGTTTCCACGCTGAAGCGCAGCGGCCGGCTGCCCAACCTGCCGGCGGTGGCGGAGAGCTATGCGGGGTTCGAGGTGAACTCCTGGTACGGCATCATGCTGCCGGCTGGCACGCCGCGCTGGCTGGTGGACCGCTTCCACCACGAGTTCACCGAGGCGCTGAAGCGGCCGGAGGTAAGTCGCGTGTTCCTCGACAACGGGCTGGACCCCGAGGGCACCACGCCCACGCAATACGCGGCCAAGATCCACGAGGACCTGGCGCGTTGGCGCGCGCTGGCCCAGGCCACGGGCATTCGCGTTGAGTGAGCTGGTGCTGCGCGGCTTCGCCGAGGTGGCGGAAGGCCAGGTGCATTACCGCCACGCCGGTGCGCGCCATGGTGGCGTGCCGCTGGTGATGCTGCACGCCTCGCCTGGTTCGGCGAAGATGCTGGAGCCGATGCTCGCGCAGTTCGGCCGGCAGCGCCGCGTGGTGGCGACGGATACGCTGGGCAATGGAGATTCCTCGCCGCCCCATGGCGCGCCCCCGGGCGAGGCGCCTGACATGGCCTACTTCGCCGACGCGCATCTGCGCGCGCTGGCGGCGTTGGGCATCGAGCGCTTCGACCTCTACGGCGCGCATACCGGCGCCAACATCGCCTGCGAGATGGCCATCGCCGCACCGCATCGCGTGCGGCGGCTGATCCTGGATGGCGTTTCGCTGTACAGCGCCGAGGAACGCGCGGATATGCTGGTCAACTACGCGCCGCCGGTGCCGTTGGACCAGAATGGCAGCCAGCTCAACTGGGTCTGGCACTTCGTCCGCGACGCCTTCCTGTACTGGCCGTGGTACCGGCGCGGTGCCAGCAACCGCCGCGCCATCGGCCTGCCCAGCGCGGATGACCTGCACGACAAGGCGGTGGAGGTGCTGAAGGCGATCCGTAGCTATCACCTGAGCTACAACGCCGCGATCCGGTACGACAAGGCGCCGCGCCTGCCGCTGGTGGCGGTGCCGACGCTGCTGGCCTGCGCCCGCACTGACATGCTGGTGCAGTACTTCGACGAAGTGCAGGCACTGATGCCCGGCGCCGAGCCGCTGCTGACGCCGGGCGCCGGCTCTGCCGCTGCGCTGGCGGAAACCGTGGCGCTGTTCGAGGGCTTCCTCGACCGGGGCTGAGGCATGATCCACGCGAGTGGACCATGCCCAGGCCATTGCTTGGCCGGCTGATTCACCTCTCCGGCGTTGCCGCCGTCGCGGATCAGGCTGCGCTCAGGCGTCGATCACCGGTGCCACCAGCGCGGCCACGTCCAGCAACGCCGCATCGCCCAGCCGCGGCCCGATGATCTGCACGCCCACCGGCAGCCCGTTCGGCCCCTTGGTGCAGGGAATGCCGATGCACGGCACGTGCAGCAGGGTCCACATGCTGTTGAACACGGGGTTGCCGGTATCCTCCCGCCCCACCGGCGCTTCGCCGGTAGAGGCCGGCGACAGCACCGCGTCATACCCCGGGAACAGCGCGTCGAAGCGGCGGCGGCAATCCGCGGCCAGGTCGTGCGCGGCCAGCAACTGCCGCGCGGTGATGCCGCTGACATTCTCTACCCGGTCGCGGAAATCCTGGTGCAGCAGCGCATGGGCGTTGAGGTATTCCGCCAGGAAGGCGCCACGGCCCTCGGCCATCAGGATCACGCGCTGCGCCTCGGTCACCTCGTCGAAGCCGGCGGGCAGCTCCACTTCCTCCACCGCAACGCCGGCCGCGGCCAGGCGGCGGCCGGCCAGCAGGACGGCCTCCTGCGATTCCGGCCCGGCCAGGTGCCAGTTCGGCCCGCGGCACAGCGCCACGCGCAACCGGCCCAGCGTCTTGCCGAGCGGTACCTCCAGCCCAAACAGCCGGAAGGCCTGCGCCACCAGCCGCAGGTCGCCGGGGCAGCGGCCATACCAGCCGATGGTATCCAGTGTGTGGGAGTAGCGCTTGGCGCCCTCGCTGTTCACCACGCCATGGGTCGGCTTCATGCCATAGACGCCGCAGAAGGAAGCCGGGCGCACCAGGCTGCCGCCGGTCTGGGTGCCGAAGGCCAGCGGCACCATGCCATCCGCCACCGCCGCCGCCGAGCCGGAGGATGAACCGCCAGGCGTGCGCGTGGGGTCATGCGGGTTACGGGTCAGCGCGCGGCGGCCGCCGGCGGCGAACTCCACAGTATCCGTCTTGCCCAGGATCACGGCACCCTCGCCGCGCACCACGCCGACGCAGGCGGCATCACGGCCCTGGCGGAGGCCCTGGTAGATCGGGCTGTTATGGGTGGTCGGCATGTCCGCCGTGTCGATCATGTCCTTCACGCCCATCGGCAGGCCGTGCAGCACGCCGCGGGTATAGGCCTTGTCGGCCTCACGCGCGCTGGTCAGCGCCAGCTGCGGGTCCAGGAAGGTCCAGGCTTTGGTCACCGGCTCCCGCTCGGCGATGCGTTCCAGGCAGGAGCGCACCAGTGCTTCGGCTGTCAGCGTGCCGTCGCGCAGCATCGGCGCCGCGGCCGATGCGGTGAGTTGCCAGGGTTCCATCGGGGCGCTGCCTTTCGCGGTTTGGTTGGAACCAGCAAACCACATGCCGGGCGGCAACGTCAGTGTACGTCCGAACCCCCTGGCGCTGGCCCTGGCGCGCCCCCTGGCGCGCCCCCTGGCGCGCCCCCTGGCGCGACGCGCGGCCGCCGCACCAGGAAGGCCAGCGGCACCACCAGCAGGAACAGCAGCGCCATCAGCACCAGCACGTCGTTGTAGGCCAGCACCAGCGCCTCCCGCTGCACCATCGCCGCCACGCGCCGCAGCGCCGCCAGGTCCACATCGCCCTGGAAGCGCGGGGTCAGCGCCTGGGTCAGCGTCTCGATGAACTGGGTGGCGCCGGGGCGGCTCCAGGTCACCGCTTCGTTCAGCTGGGCGCGATGCAGGTAGCTGCGGTCCTGCACCAGGGTGTTGATCACCGCCAGCGCCACCGCGCCGCCCAGGTTGCGCATCAGGTTGTACAGGCCGGAGGCGCCCTTCAGCATGCTCGGCGGCAGCGTGCCCAGCGCCACCTGGTTCACCGCCAGCATGGCGCACATGGTGCCGGCGCCGCGCAGCCCCAGCGGCAGCGCCATTTCCCAGAAGCCCGAGAGGTTGGTCAGCGCGGCCGTCAGCCACACCGCCAGTGCCATGGTCAGGAAGCCCGAGGCAATCATCAGCCGCAAATCCACCTTGGGCGCCAGGCGGGCGGCTATGGGCGCGGCCACCAACATGACGGCGCCGGTGATGAACATGGTCTCGCCGATTTCCAGCGAGTTGTAGCCACGCACCCGGCCGAGAAACAGCGGCACCAGGTAGACCGAGCCATACAACCCGACGCCGACGCAGAAGCTGAACAGGCTGCCGATGGCGAAGTTGCGGTTGCCGAAGGCGCGCAGCTCCACCAGCGGGTTGGGCCTGGCCAGGCTGCGCCAGAAGAAGCCGACGCAGCACACGGCCGACAGGATGGCGCCGTTGCGGATGGAGGCATCGGCCAGCCATTCCCAGCGCGGGCCTTCCTCCATCACGTATTCCAGCCCGCCGAGGAAGCCGGCCAGCAGCCCGAGGCCCACCCAGTCGAACGTGCCGAACAGGCCCGGCTCCGGCTTGTCGATGTCGATGCAGAGCCAGACGGTCAGCGCCACGGCGGCGCCGATGGGCACGTTGATCAGGAACAGCCAGTGCCAGGACAGCGCCTGGGTCAGGAAGCCACCCAGCGTCGGCCCTATCGTCGGCGCCATGGTTGCGGTCAGCCCGATCAGCACGCTCATCTTCAGCCGCTGCGGCCCCGCGAACATCAGGAAGGCGCTGGCGAAAACGGTCGGGATCATCGCCCCGCCCAGAAAACCCTGGCAGGCGCGGAACAGGACCATGGCCTGCAGGTTGCCCGCCATCGCACACGCCAGCGAGAAGACGGTGAAGCCGCCGGCGGAGACCACGAACAGCACGCGCGTGGACAGCATGCGCGACAGGAAGCCGGAGAGCGGGATCATCACGATCTCGGCGATCAGGTAGCTGGTCTGCACCCAGCTGGCCTCATCCGGCCCGGCGGCCAGCCCGGCCTGCACCTCGGCGATCGAGGCGCTGACGATCTGGATGTCCAGGATCGCCATGAACATGCCGACAACCATGGCCATGAAGCCGATGAAGCGCCGCCGCACCGCCGCCGGGGAGGGCGGGGCGTCCCAGTCGCGGGTGGCGGCGTCGCTCATGGGTTTGCTGCGTGCGCCCGGGTGCCGAACAGCCCGGCCAGCGTGGTGCCCAGCGCGCCGAAGCTGCTGCGCGACGCCGTCGGGTCGTCGCGCGTATCGGCTTCCGCCTCCACCGAAAGCCCTGGGCGGAGCAGCGCCAGCCTGGCCGCATCCTCGGCGTGCAGCGCCACGCGCACCGGCACGCGCTGGACGATCTTGGTGAAGTTGCCGGTGGCGTTCTCCGGCGGCAGCAGGCTGAACAGCGACCCGGTGGCCGGCGCCAGGCTGTCGATCCGGCCACGCAGTTCCAGCCCGCCCAGCGCGTCCACCTTCACCCGCACCGGCATCCCCGGACGGAAGCGCGCCAGCTGGGTTTCCTTGAAGTTCGCCACCACCCATTGCCGCTCAGGCGGCGGCGCCACGGCGATCAGGTTCTGGCCGGGACGCACATACTGCCCCAGCTGCGCTGCACGATTGCCGACGATGCCGTCGAACGGCGCCCGCAGCACGGTCTGCCCCAGGTCGATCTGCGCCAGGCGCAGCGTGGCGGCAGCCTGGTCGCGGCGGGCCTCGGCCTGGCGCGCCTGGGCCTGCAAGACCACCATCTGCTGCCGCGCCGCGGCCAGCTGCGCCTCGGCGGAACCGATGGCGGCGGCGGCCTTCAGCCCATCGGCGCGGGCGCGCTCCTCGGTCTGCCGGCTGCTCCAGCCCTGCGCGGCCAGGCCCTGGTAGCGGCGGGCGTCGCTGCTGGCGCGGCTCTGCTCGGCGCTGGCCTGGGCCAGCAGGGCCTGGCTGACGCCAACCTGTGCGGCTTGCAGCGAAAGCTGCTCGCCCAGGGTGGCGATGCCGCCGGCGGCGTCGGCCAGGCTCGCCTCAGCCTGAGCCACGCGGGCCTGGTACAGCGCCGGGTCCAGCTCCAGCAGCACGTCGCCCCGGGCCACGCGCTGGTTATCCGCCACGCGGATGGCCAGGACATTGCCATCTACCCGGAACGCCAGCGAGGCGACGTCGCCCTGCACATAGGCGTTCTCGGTCTGCTCCATGAAGCGCCCGACGCTCCACCACCAGGACCCACCCAGCACTGCGCCGCCCAGCAGCAGCGCCGCCAGGCCGAGCTTGACCAGCCGGCCCCGCAGCGGGCGCGGCGGCTTGGTGGCGGCGGTGGTGGGGGAGGGAGCCATCGCGTTCATCGGGGTGCTCGCTGGTGGTAAACTGAACCGTACAGTGCAGTTTGCATTGGCGCTTGCATGCCGCTAAACAAGGCGCATGTCAACCAGACTGAACTGTTCGGTTTACCCAAAATGAGCGCCACCGCCGAAGCCGCCGTGCCAACCTCCGCCAAGGCCCGCGCCATCCTGGACGCGGCGGCGGAACTGTTCATCAACCAGGGCTACGGCGCGGTTTCCATGGATGCTGTGGCCAAGCGCGCCAGCGTTTCCAAGGCCACGCTCTACGCCCATTTCGGCGCCAAGGACCGGCTGTTCGCGGCCATCATCCAGGGCGCCTGCCTGGATATGCGCGGCGAGACGCCGGAGATGGGCCCGGCCGGCGCCAGCCTGTTCGACGCCATGCTGCCGATGGCGATCCGCTGGCTCAGCTTCCTGCTGCGCGAACGTTCGCTCGGCATGTTCCGCGTGGTGGTGGCGGAGGGCGCACGCTTCCCCGAACTCGCCCGCGCTTTCCATGAGAACGGCCCCCGCGCCACCCGGCAATGGCTGACCGGCTGGCTGGCGGCGCAGGCGGCGCGCGGGCTGTTGCAGGCACCGAACCCGGCCCTGGCCGCCGACCAGTGCCTGGCCCTGCTGCGCAGCGAGATGTTCCTGCAGGCCACGCTCGGCATCGGCCCGATGCCGGACGAGGCCGCCATTGTCGCCAGCGCCACGGCGGCAGTGCGGACCTTCTGCCGGGCCTACGGGGCGGCCAGCTAAACCAGCGCCTGCGCGATCGCCGCCAGCCGGGTGTCGCTGCCGCGCCAGCCGATGATGGACAGGCCGCAAGGCTTGCCGCCCACTTGACCCAGCGGCAGGTTCAACTGCGGCAGCCCGCACAGCCCGGCGAAGGAGGTGGTGATGCCGATCCGCGCCTGCAGCGCGTCGATCTCCGGCAGCGGCAGGCCGAGCGGTGGCGCCGGGAACGGTGTGGTTGGCAGGCAGAGGATCGCACCGCCCTCCAGCAACCGTCGCGCCTGGTCCACCACCTGGCGCCGCACCACCTTTGCCATCGCCACCTGCTCCGCAGTGATGGCCGAGCCGCCGGCCAGGTTGCGGGCGATGTTGTAGGCGAAGGTGGGATTCTCCTTCTCGATCCACGGCCGGAAGGTGGCCCAGGATTCCGCGCGTTGCAGGATGTTGCGCTGCCCCGCCCAGGTCTCCAGCTCGCCCGGCTCGCCCAGCGTCATCCGCGTCAGCCCGCCGAACTGCGCGCCGAGCCGCTCCGCCGCCGATTGCAGCGCGGCGGATACCTCCGGGTCGGCCAGGGCGAAGGCGTCCTCGGCCAGCAGGACGCCGGCGGCGCTGGCGGCGGGCAGCGCCTCACCGAACATGACAGCGGCGACGCGGCCGAAGGTCGCGGCATCGCGGGCGAACCAGCCGACGGTGTCGAAGGTCGGCGCCTGGGCCAGCAGGCCGGCGACGGAGATGCGCCCATGCGTCGGCCGCAGCCCATAGAGGCCGCACAGGCTGGCCGGCACGCGGACCGAGCCGCCGCTATCCGTGCCCAGCGCCACATCGGCCAGGCCCGCGGCAACGACCGAGGCCGAGCCGGATGACGACCCACCCGGCAGGCAGCCCGGCGCCGCCGGGTTGGGCGGGGTGCCATAAAACTGGTTGTAGCCGAGGATGCCGAGCGAGATTTCGCAGGTGATGGTCTTGCCGACTAGGTCAGCGCCACCGTCCAGCAACCGCTGCACCGCCCATGAATGCGCCGTGGGCACCGGGTGCGTCCGCCCCCAATCCGGATTGCCGCCGATGGTTGGCACGTCGGCGACGTCGAACAGGTCCTTCGCCGCGAAGGTGAGGCCAGCCAGCGTGCCACCGGGCGCACCCGGCAGGGTATGGTGAGGTCCCGGCAGGAAGCCGTTCTCAGGGTGCTGCATACGCGGCTTCCTTCTGCAACCATGCGGCACCAGGCACCGCGGCGAACAAGGCCTTGGTATAGGGGTGCTGCGGCGAATGGTAGATGTCCACGGTATCCGCCAGTTCCACGATCGCACCGTGGCGCATCACCGCGATGCGGTCGCAGATCTGCAACGCCACGCGCAGGTCATGCGTGACGAACAGCAGCGAGAGTTGCAACCGCGCCTTGATATCCGCCAGCAAGGCCAGCACCTGCGCCTGCACCGAGACATCCAGCGCCGAGACAGGCTCATCCGCCACCAGCACCTGCGGCCGCAGCGCCAGGGCGCGGGCAATGCCGATGCGCTGGCGCTGGCCACCGCTGAACTCATGCGGGTAGCGGTCCGCCGCCGAGGGGTCCAGCCCGACCAGGCCCAGCAGCTCGCGCGCCCGCGCCTCGGCTTCCGGCCGCGGCAGGCCATGGATGATCGGGCCTTCCGCGATCACGTCTACCACCTTCTGCCGCGGGTTCAGCGAGGCATAGGGGTCCTGGAAGATCATCTGGATCTTCTGCCGGTGCGGCCGCATCAGCCGCTGCGGCAGGCGGGTGATCTCGTCGCCATCCAGCACGATATCGCCGCTGTCGATGCTCAGCAGCCGCGTCATGGCGCGGGCGAGGGTGGACTTGCCGGAGCCGGATTCACCCACCAGCCCCAGCGTCTCGCCGCGCCTGAGCGTAACGCTGACGCCATCCAGCGCCACCGTGCTGCGGCCGCGGCCGAACAGCGATTTCTGCCGGTATTCCTTGCGCGCCTTGATGCTCTCCAGCATCACGATGCCCGGCTTTTCCGCGGTGCGTTGCGGCACCACCAGGCGCGGCACCGCGGCCAGCAAGGCTTGCGTGTAGGGGTGCTGCGGGTCGTTCAGCACCGCATCGCGCGGCCCGGCCTCCACCAGCACGCCGCGTTGCAGCACCGCCACCTGGTCGGCGATATCCGCCACCACGCCGAAATCATGGGTGATGAACAGCACCGCGGTGCCATGGCTGCGCTGCAACTCATGGATCAGGTGCAGGATCTGCGCCTGGGTGGTCACGTCCAGCGCCGTGGTCGGCTCGTCGGCGATCAGCAGCTTGGGGTCCAGCGCCAGCGCCATGGCGATCATCGCCCGCTGGCGCTGCCCGCCGGAAAGCTGGTGCGGGAAGGAGCGGGCGATCTGCGCGGGGTCCGGCAGATGCACATCCGCCAGCAGCGCCACCACCTTCTCCCGCCGTGCGCGGCGGTCCAGCGGGGTGTGGATGCTGAGCACTTCCTCGATCTGCCGGCCGATGCTGTGCAGCGGGTTCAGCGCCGTCATCGGTTCCTGGAAGATCATGCCGATCCGCGCGCCGCGGATTCTTGCCAGTTGCGCCGGCGTGGCCTTGGTCAGGTCCTGGCCGTCGAACATGATGCTGCCGGCGGAAACACCGACACGCGGCGGCAGCAAGCCCAGCACGGCCCGCGCCGCCAGCGACTTGCCGGAGCCGGATTCACCGACCAGGCACGTCACCTCCCCGGCGCGCAGCACCAGGTTCATGCCCTGCACGGCGCTGGCGCGGTCTGCCCCCGGCGGCAGGCCGATGGTCAGGTTGGCAATGTCGAGGACCACGTCGCTCATCGCTCGCGTAGCCTCGGGTTCAATGCTTCGTTCAGGCCGTCGCCGATCAGGTTGATCGACAGCACCGTCAGCAGGATGGCGATGCCCGGGAAGGTGCAGACCCACCAGGCCGAGCGCAGCGTGACGCGCCCGGCACTGATCAGCAGCCCCCAGCTCATCACGTTGGGGTCGCCCAGGCCGAGGAAGGCCAGGCCGCTTTCCAGCAGGATCGCGCTGGCCACCAGCAGTGAGCCGACGGCGATGATCGACGACACGCAGTTGGGCAGCAAATGCCGGAAGATGATGCGCGGCCCGCTGGCCCCCAGCCCGATGCTGGCCAGCACGAATTCGCGCCCGCCCAGCGCCACGAACTCGCCGCGCACCAGCCGGGCGATGCCGGGCCAGGAAACGGCCGAGATGGCGATGATGACGCTGAGCACCGAGGGCGACAGGATGACCACTAGAAGCATGGCCAGCAGGAAGGCCGGGATGGTCTGGAAGAATTCTGTGAGTCGCATCAGCACGATGTCGGTCGCACCGCGATAGTAGCCGGCCAGCGCGCCGATCAGTGAGCCGAACAGCACCGCGGAGAGCGCCGCCGACAGCCCGATGAGCAATGAGGTCCGCGCCCCGGCAACCACGCCCGCCGCCACGTCGCGGCCGAGCGCATCGGTGCCCAGCAGGTAGCGCATGCCAGGCGGTTGCAGCGGCGGCCCGGCCAGGGTGAAGGCCCCGGCCGGATACAGCAGCGGCGCCAGCGCGGTCAGCAGCGCCACCACGCCGATGATGCAGGCGCCCAGCACCGCCATGCGGTTGCGCGCAAAGCGCTTCAACGCGGCACGCATCAGGCCTGAATCCGCGGGTCGAGTGTGATGGTCAGCAACTCCACCGCCAGGTTGATGGCAACCACCAGGCAGGCGGAGATGAAGAAGATGCCGAGCAGCAGGTTCAGGTCCCTCGATTGCAGCGCGTTGAAGGCCAGCGTGCCGAGGCCGGGCCAGCCGAACACCGTCTCCACCACCACCGAGCCACCGATCAGGTTGCCGGCCTGCACGCCCGCCATGGTCAGCACCGGCAGGAAGGCGTTGCGCAGCATGTGGCCGAAGACGATCTTGCGTTCGGTCTGCCCCTTGGCACGCGCGGTGACGACATAGTCCATGCCGGTCTGTTCCAGCATGGAGGCGCGCATGACCCGCGTGTACAGCGCCAGGTAGAACAGCCCCAGCGCGGTGCCGGGCATGACCAGGTGGCGGCCAATATCCACCCAGCGCTCCCAGCCCTCATAGCCCTCGGCGATGCTCTCGAAACCGCTGGTCGGCAACCAGTTCAGGTTGACCGAGAACACCACGATCAGCATCAGCCCGAGCCAGAACACCGGCGTGGCGTAGCAGATCAGCGTGATGACGGAGATCACCGCATCCCGCCAGGAATTGCGTGCCACGGCCGCCAGCACGCCCAGCGCGGTGCCGAGCGTGAGCGCGGCCCCGAAGGCGGTCAGCATCAGCAGCAGCGTCGGGCCGAGCCGCGCCAAGATCAGCTCGAACACCGGGCTGTCGTTGCGGAAGGAATAGCCCAGGTTGAACTGCACCGCATTGCCGATATAGGCCAGGAACTGCTCCAGCAGCGGCCGGTCCAGGCCGAACTTCTCCCGCAGCATGGCGGTGTATTCCGGTGAGGCGGCGCCGCTCTCGCCCGCCAGCACGGAGGCAGCGTCGCCCGGTGCCAGCTGGATCAGGAAGAAGTTCAGCACCAGGATGCCGAACACCACCGGCAACGCGAAGGCCAGGCGATAGCCGAAGTAGCGCCAACGCCGCATGGGCTACCGCTCCAGCCAGGCCCGGCTGAACGCCTCATAGGTGCCGAGCGGACCCATGGTGTGGTCGTGCAGCTTCTTGTTGAAGATGGTGACGTACTGCACCTCGGCCAACCAGGCGCCGGGGCTGTCCTCCACCATCTGCTTCTGCGCGGCGTGATACAGCGCGGCGCGTTTCGTCCGGTCCAACTCTCGCGTCGCATCGTCCATCAGCTTGTCCACGATGGGGCTGCGGTAGTCCTTGTTGTTGACGAAGGTGGTGCCCTGCCGGATGGCGGAGGACACGTAGTGCCGATGCACGCCGATCACCGGGTCGGCGCCGGCGGAGTAGAACGGCTCGTTGATGTCGAAGTCGTAGTCGGTGTAGCAGCGCCGCAGCCAGGTCGCGGTATCCTCGCTGCGCAAGGTCAGGTTGATGCCGATCTGCGCCAAGGCCTGCTTCAGGTATTCGCCCTGGCGCAGCCATTGCTCGCCGAAGCTGTTGATCTCCAGGTGCAGGCCGAAGCGCACGCCGTTCGGGCCGCGCGGATAGCCGGCATCGTCCAGCAGCTTGTTGGCAATCTCCAGCCGGTTCGGCACGTCGAAGCGGCGGACGTCATCGGTGAACCAGCCGCTGGTGCTGAATACCGAGGAAAGCGGCCCGACCGCCGGCCTGCCGAAGCCGTACAGGATGTTGTTGACGATGAACTGCCGGTCGATGGCGTAGCAGATCGCCTGGCGCACTTCCTTCTTGGCCAGATGCGGCCGGCGCATGTTGAACTCCAGCACGCTTGTCGCTGCCGTGGTGCCGTAGCCGCGCGTGGTGCTGTCCAGGATCGGGTTGGCCTGCATGCGCTTGATGTCGGCGGCATTGACCGCGCTGTAGGCGGCGTAGTGCGCCTCGCCGGTCTCCAGCGCCGCGCTGCGGGTGGCGGCATCCGGGATGAAGCGGGCGATGATGCGGTTCAGCAGCGGCAGGCCGGGCTTCCAGTACTTGTCGTTCTTGTCCAGCCGGACGAACTGCCCGCGCTCCCAGGCGGCGAACTTGAACGGGCCGGTGCCGATCGGGCGGTTAGCGCTCGGGTTCTGCATCGGCACCGTGCCCTCGAACACGGACTTGCAGATGATCGGGATGTTGTTCGAGGACAGCGACATCATCAGGTACGGGGCGGGGTTGGCCAGCTTGAAGATCGCCGTCATCGCATCCGGCGTCTCAACCGATTCCAGCTCGCGCAGGATGACCGGGCCGTTCGGGTTCACCTTCTTGGCGATTTCCATGAAGGAGTACTGCACGTCGGCGCTGGTGAAGGCGGCGCCGTTGTGGAAGGTCACGCCTTCCTGCAGCTTGAAGGTGATGGTCTTGCCATCGGCCGAGACCTCGAAGCTTTTCGCCAGCAGCGGCTGCGGCTTCAGGTCCCAGTCGTAGGTCAGCAGACCTTCATAGATCTGCGTGGTGATCGGCGGGATGTTGCCGGCGGAAACCGCGTAGGTCGCCAGCGTCGCCGGCTCCGGGTTCACGATCATCACCATGGTGCCGCCAGGCACTGGAGTGGGCGTGCCGCCCGGGCGCGGCGTCTGCGCCTTGGCGGCGGGTGGTGCGGCAACCGCGATGGCCGCGGTGGCCAGCAACATGGCGCGGCGGCTGAGGTGCGGTGTGGGGATGCCCGACATGGCGATGCTCCGAGATGTCGGGCCATCGCAATGCACAAACCGCGCCAGCCGGAGCCACCGGCGCGAAATCAGCCGCTGGCGATGGCCGCGGCTACGGCGTCCACGCTCAACACGTCCGCATACTTCACTGCCATGTCGTACAGGCTGGCGAAGTGCGGGCCTTCATGCCTGTCTGATGTGCATTCCTCCGGCACGATCATGCGGAAGCCGCAGGACAGCCCTTCCACCACCGTGGCGCGCACGCAGCCGGAGGTGCTGCCGCCGGTCACCACCACGGTATCCACGCCATGAAAGGTCAGCAGGGAGCGCAGATGCGTCTCGAAGAAGGCCGACGCCATGCGCTTGTTGAAGACGATGTCGCTGGCGGCGCGTTCGGTGCGCGGGTCCAGCTCGGCCTTGGGCGAGCCGACCTTGGTGTTCTGCAGGCTGTCCGGCGTATCGGTGCGGGTGCCCCAGACACCGCAATCCTCGCCGGAGGGAAGGTAGGCGACATAGGTCCACACCACCGGCAGCGCCTTGGCGCGGAACGCCCGCGACAGCATGTTGATGTGCTCGATCTGCCTCGGATCAGTCTCATAGGCGGTGGGATAGACGGCCGGCTGGGTATAGCCGCATTGCACGTCCACGTTCACCAGCGCGGCGCGGCGGCCGAAGCCGAAGCGCGGCCGCGGTGGTGCCGCCTTCAACTCCGCCCAAAGCTGCCGCGCGGTCTTGCCTTCTTCGATCATCGCTGCCTCATGCGGCCAGGAACTCGTTCCATTTCTCGGTCACGTATTCCATGTTCCGTGGCCGGGTGTTCCAGACATAGACCCGTTGCGCGCGGTCTTCCAGCGACCCACCGTCGCGGCCCTCGCCGCCATAGACTTGGCGGACCAATTCCGCCGGCAGGCACTTTTCACAGCTCGCCACTGCGGAGAAGTAGCCGATCTCGGTCTGGCGCGCCCCGGGGGAGCCTTCCCTCCAGTAGTTCAGCCATTCATAGGCGGCGTCCAGGTTGCGGCAGTTGTGGCTGATCGAATAGCCGTTGCACCAGGCGCGATAGCCTTCCTTCGCCACCGCATAGCGCACCGGAAAGCCCTTGCCGGCCACCTCCACCACCACCGGCCACCAGGCGTCGGCAATCCAGACCTCCTCGGACGCCATCAGATTCACCAACTCGCCGTAGCTGCGCCACAGCGCGCGGAAATGGCCTTCCTTCTTCTTCTCCTTCAGGAAGGCGACCACGGTGTCCACCTGCTATTCCGTCAGGTTGGTCGGGGCCTCGGCATCCAGCGACACGTCATCGACACCGGTGAAGCTGCCTATGCTTCATACGGCGATGGTGGCCCGGCTGCGCATCAGCGGCTGGATGCGGGTGCCGAACTGCTCGATGCCGATCAGGTAGTCGTCGAAGGTCAGCATCACCCCCTGCAAGCCGTCGATCTCGGCGCATTCATCCAGCAGCTTCGCCACGGTGGCGTAGGAACCGACCAGCCGCAGCATGTTGGTCGGCAGCCGTTCGGACCGGACCATGCGCCCGACGGTGGAATGCGCCTCGGCCGCCGTATCCTGCGCCGCCTGGCCGTCGCGCCAGGCCAACGCCTCCAGGTCGGTGCCGGCGCAGTAGTGGTTCCACTTGGCCATCGCGGCTTCGTCGGTCTCGTCGGCGATGATCATCGTCAGTGCCAGCGCACCGCATTTCCGCCCGCTTGCGGCGGTGGCATCGCGCAGCCGCGCGACGAAGGGCGCCAGCGACTGCGGCGTGTTCATGCCGCCGCCGGAGATGAAGTTGTAGTCCGCGTATTCGGCGGCGAACTGCATGCCGCGATTGGACTGCCCGGCGGCGATGACCTCGATGGGCGCGGTCGGCCTCGGGCTGACGCGGCAATCCTCCATCTGGAAATACTCGCCCTTCAGGTTGCTGACGCCGCTGGCCCAGAGGTCGCGCATCACCTGCACGTATTCGCCGCAGTATTCGTAGCGTCGGCTGAAATGCGCCTCGCCCGGCCACATCCCCATCTGCGTGTACTCGGCCTTCTGCCAGCCGGAGACGATGTTCACACCGAACCGGCCATGGCTGATGCTGTCATTGGTCACCGCCATGCGGGCGATCAGCGCCGGCGGAATGGTCAGCACCGCGACCGAGGCGAACAGTTTTATCCGCGTCGTCACCGCCCCAAGCCCCGCCATCAGCGTGAAGCTTTCCAGGTTGTGGTCCCAGTACTCGCTCGGCCCGCCGAAGCCGCGCAGCTTGATCATCGACAGCGCGAACTCGAAGCCGTAGCGCTCCGCCTTCTGCGTGATCTCTCGGTTGAGATCGAAGCTCGGCATGTACTGCGGCGAGGTGGTCGAGATCAGCCAGCCATTGTTGCCGATGGGAAGGAAGACGCCGATCTGCACGTAGGGAAACTCCTGCCTCAGCCGGTGCAATGCTGCGGTGCGGCATCGGGCCGGTAAACGGTTGTCCTGGGGAAAAATACCGGGCCGGGATCGGGACCGCCTGCGGCGATGGCAGCCTGGCCGCCAGATGCCGCTTCACTGGTCAATCCACCCGCGCAGCAAAATGGGGCGGGGCCGCGATGAGGCGGCCCCGCCGCCGGCTCAGGCCACCTTGACGCCCAGGTGCGGGAACATCGCCAGCTTGGCGGCCTCATCCATGTCGGCCTTGAAGCTGTGCTTGTCCTTCAGCGCCAGCGCAGCCACCGCGGCCGGGCGGGCGTTCACCGCGGCGACGAAGCGGCCGATGTTCGGGTAGGCGCCATAGCCGTCCAGCCCCAGCACGAAGGGCAGCAGCCGCGCCCAGCCCCACAGCGCCATGTCCACGAAGGTATAGTCGTCGCCCAGCATGAAGGCGTGCTTGCCCAGCTGCGCTTCAACGATGGCCCAGTGGCGCTTGGCCTCGAAGACATAGCGGTTCACCGCGTAGTCCTTCGGCTCCGGCGCGACGTTGCGGAAATGCACGCACTGGCCGCTATACGGCCCGATGCCGCTGGCGATGAACATCAGCCAAGACAGCGCCTGGCCATGCTGCGCCGGCTTCGGCAGGAACTTGCCCGACTTCTCCGCGAGGTAGAGCAGGATGGCATTGCTGTCGAACACCGTGGTTTCGCCATCGACAATCGCCGGCACCTTGGCGTTGGGGTTGATGGCGAGGAAGGCCGGCGCGTGCTGCTCGCCCTTGCGGGTGTCGATGGGGTGCAACTCATACGCCAGGCCCATTTCTTCCAGCGCCAGGGCGACCTTGGTCGGGTTCGGGGCCAGGTTGTAGTAGAACTTGATCATGCGTCCCTCCGGGGGTGTTTGACGGCGCGCATTAGGCACAGGCCGGCTTGGCTTGTCCAAGCGCCCGGCTTGCCTGGCGGGGAAGGTCATGGTGCTGTCACGCCATGTACCTCGACTCCCCCTTGCACCTCGCCGCCGTTGAGGCCTGGCCACTGGCGCTGCCGCTTGTTCACCCGATGCGCCTGGCCAGCGAGACCATCCGCACTGCCGAGACGCTGCTGGTCCGCGTGATCGATAAGGCAGGCCGCGAAGGCTGGGGCGAGGCGTCCATCGCCCCGACCATGACCGGCGAGCTGCTGCCCGGCATGGTGGCGGCGGTGCAACGCTTCCTGGCGTCGGCGCTGCTGGCCGGGCCGATCGGCTCGCCGGCCGAGGCGGCGCACCGCCTGGACCGTGCCATCCGCGGCAATACCGGCGCCAAGGCGGCGGCCGAGGTCGCGGTGTTGGACCTGCTGGCCCTGCGCGCCGGAGTGCCGCTTGCGGCGCTGCTGGGGCACCCGCTGCGCGCCAGCGTGCCGGCCATCCGCATGGTCGGCGAGGCCGATCCCGAGGCGACGCTGGCTGGTGTGCAGGCGGCGCGCGAGGCCGGCTTCGGCCATGTGAAGCTGAAGCTCGGCATGGCCGCGACGGCGGCGGCTGATGTTGCGCTGGTGCGCCAGGCGCGGGCGCTGCTTGGCCCCGCCGCCCACCTCTCCGGCGATGTCAACATGGCCTGGAGCCTGGAGGCGGCGCAGGGCTTCCTGCGCGCGCTGCCGCCGGGCACGCTGGACTACCTGGAACAGCCGGTGGCCGACGACGACCTGGACGGCATGGCGCTGCTGGCGGGCCTGGGCTGCCCGCTTTGCCTGGATGAAGGCCTGCACGCCGCCGGCGATATCGACCGCTACGCCGCCCGCCGGGCCGCTGCCGGCTTTGGCCTGAAGGCGATCAAGCTCGGCGGCCTGCAAGCCACGCTGGCGGCGGACCGGCGCGCCCGCGCGCACGGCCTGCAGACCACGCTGGCCTGCAAGATCGCCGAGACCTCCATCGGCGCCGCCGCGACGCTGCATCTGGCTGCCGTGGTGGCCGATGTGTCCTGGGGTGTCAGCGTCACCCAGCCCTATCTGGCCGAAGATATCACCGCCGCTCCACTGCCCGTGCTGCGGGGCGTTGCCGCGGTGCCGCCCGGCCCCGGCCATGGTGTGGAGCCGGACCCTGCGCGCCTGGCGCGCTTCACCTGGAAGAATGCCTGATGACCAGTGACCTGATGCTCGCCTTGGCCCGCGTGGCCGCTGACGCCGGTGCCGCCGCCGGCCCGGAGGAGGCGCTGTGGTGCATCACGCATACGCTGCCGGCCGTGCTGGGCGACCCTGCCGCGGCGCTGCGGCCGAACGCTTTTCGCGAGAACCCGCCGCCCACCGTGGGCAGTGCCTGCGCGGTGTTCCTGCGCACGCCGGATGGCGCGCACCACATGGTCAGCGCCCCCGTCAACTTCGCCCCGGCGCAGTACCATGAACTGGTGGGGATCGAACTCGGCCACCCCGGCGATGTCGCCCGCAATCGCCGGCCGCTGCTGCTGCACGACACCGCGCTGCACCACGGCTTCGTCAAGATACTGCAGAGCTTCCGGGCGGGGTCCTCGATGTTCTCGCCGCTGCTGTGGCGCGGCGAGTATCTCGGCGTGCTGATCACCGCCAACGCCGCGCGCGGCACCTTTGGTGAAGCGGATCTGGCGGCGCAGCAGGCCTTTGCCGCGCTGGCGGCCGCCTGCTTCGTGGCGCATGGCGGCCCGGCCTGGCTGGCCGGGCTGGACTATTCCGAGTTGCCGGTGCGGATGGTGGCGACCTGACCCAGGCCGCGACCATCCGCGGTGGCGCTGCTACTCGTCCAGCATCGCCACGGCGCGGATCGGGCTGCCGGTGCCGCCCTTGATCTTCAGCGGGAAGCCGATGAAGCGGAAGCGGCCCTTGCCGACCAGCTTCTCCAGGTTCACCAGGCCTTCCATGTGGGTGAAGCCGAGGTCGCGGCAGACATGGTGCACCTCGAAGTTGGAGCGCCCCGGGCGGCCCGGGCTGGCGGCTTCGACGCCGAACATCATGATGCCCTTCTTGCCCAGCCAGGTCGCGCTTTCCTTGGTCAACCCCGGAAAATCGTCGATGAAGGCGGGCGTGCCGTAGGTGCGGTTGAAGAAGTTCATGTGCAGCAGCACGGTGTCACCGGCCTTGATCTCGACGCCCGCGGCCTTTTCGGCGGCTTCCAGGTCGGCGATGCTGATGTCGCTCTTCAGTTCCTTGTGGGACAGGTCGAGGCAGACCGCTTCGGTGAAGAAGTTCTCCAGCGGCATCTCGTCGATGCCCTTGGCGCCCGGCTTCTCATCGAAGTGGCACGGCGCATCCACATGGGTGCCGGAATGGTCGCCCATGTTCAGCGTCAGCACGGCGGAGGAGAACTCGTAGCCATCGACCACGCGCTTTTCGGTGTGGTCGGTGAACTGGGTGATGTTGATCATCGGGTGGTTCGGCAGCCGCGGCGCCTTGTGGTACAGGGTGCGGCTCAGGTCGATCAGCTTCATGGCATGCGCTCCGGCAAGGATGGCCGGAGTATGAACAGGCCGCGCCATCGCGCAACCCGCCCGTGCGCCGTCGCACAACCACCCCCGCGTGCGCCTTCGCGGCACACCTACCTTTGGCCCCCCGCTTGCTTCATGCTGCGCCTGACTGTTGCCTTCGGAGCCACCCCATGCGCCTTGCCCTGCTGCTGCTGCCCCTGCTGCTGCCCCTGCTGCTGCCCCTGCTGCTCGCCTTCGCGCCACCGGCCGGGGCGCAAAGCTTCCCTGAGCGGCCGATCCGGATCATCGTCCCGATCAACCCGGGCGGCGGCACCGACATCTTCGCCCGCAAGCTGGCCGAGCTCGCCGGTCCGATGCTGGGCCAGAACGTCATCACCGAGAACCGCCCCGGCGCCAGCGGCACCATCGGCGTGCAGCAGCTGGTGGAAGCGCGGCCGGATGGCTACACGCTCGGCTTCATCTGGAACACGCCGCTGACCGCCGCGCCGCATACGCTCGGTGCGCGCTACACCAGCGAGAGCTTCACCAGCATGCTGGCCGTTGGCTACTCGGCCTATGCGCTGTGCGGCCAGCCGGATTTTCCGGCGAACAGCCTGCGGGAAATGGTGGACGTGGTCCGCGCGCACCCCGGCGAATACACCTGGGGCAATGAGGGCCTCGGCGGCGCCATGCACCTGGGCGTGGAGCGCATCCTGCGTCGGCTGAACATGCAGATGACGACGGTGCCGTTCCAGGGCGCCGGGCAGACGCTGCCGGCCTTCCTCGGGCGGCACATCACCTTCTATGGCGGCTCGGTCGTCGGCGTCATCGGCGCCGCGCGCGCCGGCCAGGCCAAGTGCCTGATGCTGACCACCGCCGAGGACCACCCGGAGATGCGCAACGCGCAAGGGCTGGCCAGCCTGGGCCTGGCCGACCACGCCATCACCATCTGGTGGGGGCTGATCGCGCCCAACGGCATCCCGGCCGACCGCATGGCTCGGCTGGAAACCGCCTTCGCGCAGGCTGCGCGCACCGACGCGTTCCGCCAACTGGTCGAAGGGCAGGGCGCCACCTACCGGCTGCAATTCGGCGCCGACATGGCCGCCGCCACCCGCGCCGAATACCAGGCCCTCGGCGAGGTCGCCCGCGCTATCGGGCTGGCGAAGTAGCCAGAGTCTGATCTGCGCAGACGGGATCGCCGGAGCGGTGAATCAGTCTCTCAGACAATAGGTAGGCCATGATCTACGGAGGTGGAGCATGGTCTAGCGCCCGTAGCGCGCGACGAAATCCTTGCGCACGGTGATGCCGAGGCCGGGCCGGTCCGGCACCTCGACGAAGCCGCCGCTGACCGGGAACTCTTCCTCGATCAGCTCGTGCAGCATGGGGTTGTGGCCCAGCGAGTATTCCAGGATGAACCCGGCGCTGGAACTCGCCGCCAGGTGCAGCCCCGCGGCGAAGGCCGGTGCGCCAGACCACAGATGCGGCGCCAGGCGCAGGTTGAAGGCGCTGGCCAGCGCGCCGATCCGGACGCCTTCGGTGATACCACCGGCAATGGCCAGGTCCGGCTGCAGCACGTCCAGCGCGCGCAACTCGCACAACTCACGAAAATCGTGCCGGGTGAACTCGCTCTCGCCGCTGCTGATCGGCACGCTGCTGCTGCGGCGCACCTCGGCCTGGCCCTGCTTGTCGTCGGCCGAGACCGGTTCCTCGAACCAGAACAGGTCGCAATCCTCGACCATGCGGCAGAAGGCCTTGGCTTCCGCCACGGTCCAGGTGCCGTGCGCGTCGGCCATCAGCTTCACGTTTGGCCCCAGCGCGGCACGCGCCGCCCGCACCCGCGCGGCCGAAGCGGCCGGCGAGCCATCCATGATGCCGACGCGCATCTTCACCGCGCCGAAGCCGCCCTTGTCGATATAGCCCTGCAACTGCGCGCCGATGCCTGCCGCATCGGCCCAGCCGCCGCTGGCATAGGCCGGCATCCGCGGCGCTCGCCGCCCACCCAGCAGCCGCCACACCGGCGCGTTCAGCGACTTGCCGAGGATGTCCCACAGCGCAATGTCCACGCCGGCGATGGCGCTGACGGACAAGCCACGCCGGCCGAGCGCCGGGAACACATGGCCTTCCGCAATGGCGAATCCCTGGCGGGGGAAGTTGTACATCACGTCCCACAACCGGCTGACGTCGCGCGGGTCCTGCCCCAGCAGCAGCGGCGCGAAGTCCTGGTTGATGATCGCGGCCAGCCCGGCGCATGACGCTGTGCTGGCCACGCCGGCCTTGGCCTCGCCCCATCCGGTAATGCCGGCATCGGTATCGATGCGCACGATCACACTATCAAAGCTCGGCTGCTTGCCGAAGTCGCTGAGGTGCTGGCGTTCGGCCGGAATCGGCACATGCACCCAGGTGCCGTGGACGGCGGTGATCTTCATGGCCGCAGCCCCAGTTCAGCGCGGCGTGCCAGATGGCGTTCCCAGGCTTCCGGATTGATGAAGTTCATCGGCTTCTCCCCGCGCAGCACGCGCACCACTTCCTCGGCGCTGACCTGGCTCATTCGCGTCGCGCTCTCGCCGGAAATGCCGGCGCAATGCGGCGAAAGCACCACGTTCGGCAGCGCCCTCAGCGGATGATCCTCGGCCAACGGTTGCGCCGCGAACACATCCAGCGCCGCGCCGCCGATCCGCCCCTGCTGCAACGCCGCCACCAGCGCCGGCTCATCCACCGTGCCGCCACGCGAAACGTTGCACAGCCAGGCCCCCGGCTTCATCCGCGCGATCAACGCCGCCGAGGCCAAGCCGCGCGTCTCCGGCGTCAACGGGCAGGCCAGCACGACGAAGTCGCTTTCGCTGAACAGCCGTTCCAGCGTGGCATATGCGACGAAGCCTGGCAGCGCCTCCGGCCGGCGCTGATGCCCCAGCACCTGCATGCGGAAGCCATGATGCGCGATCTCCGCCAGCCGTGTGCCGATGGCGCCGACACCGACGATGCCGATGGTGCGGCCGCGCAGCTCGAAGGCCCGCGCGCTCAGCGCCCGCGCCGGCAGCCAGCCCTCGCCGAGCAGCGTCGCGCTCATCGCCTGCGCGTTGCGGGAGGCCGCCAGCATCTGCGCCACGACGAACTCCGCCACTGCATCCGCATTGGCGCCGGGCACGTTGCTGACCACCACGCCCTGTGCAGTGCAATCCTCCACCGGGATGAGGTCCACGCCCACGCCGTGGCGGGAGGCGATCAGCAGCTTCGGGCAACAACTCGCAAGGTCGGGCGGCAGCAACTGGCGCACCACCACGGCATCGGCGTCCCGGCACAGCGCGCGCAGCTCATCGGCGCTCTGCGTGCCACCGCGGCCGACCACGATCTCCAGCCCCGCCGCCTGCAGCATCTGCATGCCCACGGGTTCCACCGGTTCGGTCAAGGCCACGCGCATCGAACATCCCCCGCTATTTTGTCGGCAGGCTGCCACGCGGCACGCGGCTTGCGAAGCCCCGGCACGCGGCACAGGATACCAGCGTCTGATCGGCCACGGCGTGACGCCGCAGGCCGTGAATCAGCCGCTCATACCGCGCCGTTGCACAGCCAAAGGGCAGACCACATGGAACACGATCTCGTCCAGCCGACCATGGAGGCGATACGTCGCTGGAGCGGGGTCGAATGCCCCAATCCCGCCGCCCGCCTCGGCCTTGCCGACATGGCCGGGCTGATCGCCGACATGGCGAAGCTGCGCGGCACGATGGTGTTCGAGGATGAGCCTTCCTCCTTCGAACTGGCGCTGCGCGACTGCAAGGAGCCGGGCAAGTGAGCGACCTCGCCGAACTCTCGATGACCGAGGCCGCCGATGCCTTCGCCCGTGGCGAGGTCAAGGCCGAAGCGCTGGCGCGGGCCTGCCTGGCGCGGATCGACGCGCACAATGCCAAGCTGAACGTCACCGTCCGGCTGGACCGTGAAGCGGCGCTGGATGCCGCTTCCGCGGCCGACCATGCGCGCGCCATCGGCATTAACGCCGGAAAGCTGGGCGGCGTGCCGATGATGCACAAGGACATGTACTACCGTAAGGGCAAGGTCAGCACCTGCGGCAGCAAGATCCGCAAGAACTTCGTGGCCGACAAGACCGCGACCGTGCTGCTGAAGCTGGACGCCGCCGGCGCCATCGACATGGGCACGTTGAACATGGCGGAGTTCGCGCAGAACCCCACCGGGCATAACGCGCATTACGGCCACTGCCACAACCCCTGGAACCTGGACTACTGCACCGGCGGCTCCTCCTCCGGCTCAGGCTCGGGCGTTGCCGGCCGGCTGTTCTACGCGGCGTTGGGCAGTGATACCGGCGGCTCCATCCGGCTGCCGGCCAGCATCTGCGGCGTCACCGGGCTGAAGGCGACGCAGACCCGCGTTTCCCGCCACGGCGTCATGCCGCTCTCCTTCAGCGCCGACAATGTCGGCCCGCTGGTCCGCACCGCGAAGGATGCCGCGCGCTTCCTCGCCATCACCGCTGGCCACGACCCCCACGACGCCACCAGCGCGCCGGAGCCGGTGCCGGACTACGAGGCCGCCTTGACCGGCGACATCCGTGGCATGCGGATTGCGGTGTGCAGCACCTACTTCCTGGACGGCGCCGATGCGCCGGTGCTGGCCGCGTTCGAGGCCGCGCTGCAGGTGCTGAAGGACCGCGGCGCCACGGTGGACTACGTCGCCGCGCCCAGCATGCCCGCCATTGCGACCTATGTGTCCGTGCTCAGCCGGGTGGAGGGCGCCGCGATCCATGCCAACTGGATGCGCGACGTACCGCAGGACTATGCCATCCACCTGAATGCCCGGCTGTTCGGCGGCTACGCCATGCCGGGGCATTACTATGTGGAGGCATTGGCGCGCCGTGGGCCGCTGTTGAAGCAGTTCGTCGCGGAAACGCTGACCGGCTACGACCTGGTGGCGACACCGACGGTGAAGACCCGCGTGCCGACGCTGGCGGAAACCGATATCGACGAGAACCCGGCGAACTGGTCGCGCTTCATGGCGGTTTCCGCCAATACGCGGCCGTTCAACTACCTGGGGCTGCCGACCATCAGCATTCCCTGCGGCTTCGATGACCGCGGCCTGCCGGTCGGCCTGCAACTCGCCGGCCGGCCCTTTGCGGAAAGCACGGTGCTGAAGGCGTCGGACGCCTATCAGCGCGCGACCGACTGGCATCGCCGCTCGCCGCTGATGTAGCCAGCAAGCGCGGCGCGGCGACCCCGCTGCGCCGCGCCTGCGCTACCCGCGCCCCTCTTCCATGCGCTATCCGCGCCCCGCTACCATGCGCTACCCGCGCAATGCCTTGATCTGCGCCGGGTAGCTGCCGGGGTCCACCAGCACATCCACCAGCGCCGGCCCGCCATGGGCCAGTGCCTGGTCCAGGGCGGCACGGTAGCCGGCGGCATCGCGTGCCCGCAGCCCCAGCCCGCCGCAGCCCTGCATGATCGCGGCGAAATCCACCTCAGGCCACCCCAGCGACCCGTGGGGCATGTCGCGCTGTTCCTTCTTGATGTCGATCAGGCTCAGCGTGGCGTCGTTGAACACCACCACGACCATGTTGACGCCCAGCGCGCAGGCGGTGGCCAACTCGCCCAGGCACATCAGCAGGCCGCCATCCCCGGTGAAGGCCACGGCGCCCCGCGCCGGGTCGTACAGCGCGGCCCCGATGGCGGCCGGCAGCGCATAGCCCATGCTGGCCAGGCCATTGCTGATCAGCAGGTCGCCGGGCAGTTCGGCCTGCCAGAAGCTGGTGCAGGGGAACATGTGCGCGCCGGCATCCACGCCGATGCGCGGGTGCCGCTCGGCGCGGCGGCAGGCGGCCTGCGCCAATTCCACCACCTCGGTCGGGGAAAGCCCGGCATTGCCACCGGCCCGGTTGCGCAGGCTGCCGGCCCAGGCGCCCCGGGCGGCGGCGATCTCGGTGGCCTCCCAGGCGCTCGGCGTGGCGCCGGCGGCCAGGGCGCCCAGCACCGGCACCAGCGGGCCGTACAGCGCCACTGCTGGGCTGTGGTAATGCACTGGCCGGGGCGCGGTGCCAATCTCCAGCACCGGCGCGGCGTAGCGCCAGGGCTGCGCGAAGAACTCCACGGGGTCGGCGCCCACCAGCAGGATCAGGTCCGCCTGGCGCAGCAGCGCCGCCTCCGCATGGCTGGCGGTGAACACGCCGCCGAATAGCGGGTGCTGGTCCGGGATTGCGCCCTTGGCCTTGTAGGTCACCAGCGCCGGGCAGCCCAACGCTTCCGCCAGCGCGCGCACCGCGTCGGCCGCGGCGCCGCGCACCTCCAGCCCCGCGACCAGCACCGGCCGACGGGCGCTGGCCAGCAGTGCCCGCGCCGCCGTCAAATCAGGCAGGGCCGGGGCGCCGGCCGTCGCCACCACAGGCAGCCGTGCGGCGGGCGCCTTGGCCACCTTGCCGCTCAACTCCAGCAGCACCGGCCCGCGCGGCTCGGCCATGGCTGTAGCCAGCAGCATCGCGGTCATCGCGCCAGCGGCGGCTTCCGGCTCCAGCGCCTGGGCCACCGCCTTGACCACCGGTCGCAGCAGCGCCGCGTGGTCCACGTACTGGTGGTTGGCATAGGCGCGTTCGGTGGGGCCAAAGCCGTCGGCCAGCAGCAGCACCGGGTTGCGTTCCAGGCTGGCGATCGCCATGCCGTTCACCGCATTGGCTACGCCGGGCCCGCGGGTGACCACCACCGCGGTCGGCGCGCCGCTCACTTCGGCTTCGGCCGCGGCCATCACCACGGCGGCGGTCTCCTGCCGGGCCAGGATGAAGGCGATGCCCTCCGCCTTGAACGCTGCGATCAGGTCCAGGCTGCTGCCGCCACCGGGTACGCCATAGGCCCGGGTGACACCCGCCGCCTTCATCGCCCGCGCCACCGCGCCGGCCCCAGTCAGTTTCTGGGTCAGTCCCGGGGTCCGTCCCTCGGCCAATTCCTGCGTCATCTCCGCCCCATCAAACCTTGTCAGTCCGGCAGCATAGGCGGCGCCGGCGCGCCGTCCATGGGGTGCGGCGTGGGCAGGAATTGGCCGGCCGCCCATAAAATGAGCATCAGCGGTGCCGTTTGGTACCGAATCCGCCGCATCTCGGCTTGCCTTCCGGGCGGCTACCGTGATGCCCTACGAGCACGGCCGAACGCCTGACACGTGCCTGCTCACCGCCCCGTCACCGCTCCCCCAGGGGGCCAAGGGAAGACCGACCGACAGTGGCCATCACGCCTGCCGCCTATGACGAAATGAACGGCCTGGCCGGCCAGATCGCAGCCAGCCCCGCTTATGCGGAAATCCAGCGCTGGCTGGCCGCGACCCCGCAGGAGGAACTGGCGCGCAAGCGCGGCGAGGCGGAGCACCTGTTCCGCCGCATCGGCATCACCTTCGCGGTATATGGCGAGGGCGGCGACCCCGAGCGGTTGATCCCCTTCGACATCATCCCCCGGATCATGGCGCAGGCCGAATGGCAGCGCCTGGCGACCGGGCTGACCCAGCGGGTCAAGGCGCTCAACGCCTTCCTGGCCGATGTCTATGGCAGCCAGGAGATCATCCGCGCCGGCAAGATCCCCAAGGCCCTGGTGCTGGAGAATGAGGCGCTGCGGCCGATCATGGCCGGCTTCAAGCCGCCCGGCGGTATCTACACCCACATCTCCGGCATCGACCTGGTCCGCACCGGGCCGGACAAGTTCTACGTGCTGGAGGATAACTGCCGCACGCCCTCAGGCGTTTCCTACATGCTGGAAAACCGCGAGGCGATGCTGCGGCTGTTCCCGCGGCTGTGCCACCGCCACCGCATCGCGCCGGTCTCCCGCTACCCCGAGGAGCTGCTGACCACGCTGAAGGAGGCCGCGCCGCCGAACTGCCCGGGCGAGCCGAACGTGGTGCTGCTGACCCCCGGCCCGTTCAACAGCGCCTACTACGAACATTGCTTCCTGGCCGACGAGATGGGCATCGAGGTGGTCGAGGGCGGCGACCTGGTGGTGCAGGACAAGCGCGTCTTCATGCGCACCACCGCCGGACCGAAGCGGGTGGACGTGATCTATCGCCGCATCGATGACGAGTTCCTCGACCCCACGGTGTTCCGCGAGGATAGCCTGGTCGGCGTGCCCGGCCTGATGGGGGCCTACCTGGCCGGCAATGTCGCGCTGGCGAATGCGCCGGGCGGCGGCATCGCCGATGACAAGGCGATCTACCCCTATGTGCCGGACATGGTGCGGTTCTACCTGGGGGAAGAGCCGCTGATCGCCAACGTGCCGACCTACCTCTGCGAGCGCGACGACGACCGCAAGTATGTGCTGGAGCACCTGGATGAGCTGGTGGTGAAGCTGTGCAAGGGCAGCGGCGGCTACGGCATGCTGGTCGGCCCGCACGCCACCGCGGCGGAACGCGCCGACTTCGCCGCCCGCATCAGGGCCAGGCCAGCGGACTACATCGCCCAGCCGACGCTGGCGCTCTCCACCTGCCCGACGCTGGTGGATAGGGGCGTGGCGCCGCGGCATGTGGACCTTCGCCCATTCGTGCTCTCGGGCAAGGAAGTCCGCATCGTGCCGGGCGGGCTGACCCGCGTGGCGCTGCGTGACGGCAGCCTGGTGGTCAACAGCAGCCAGGGCGGTGGCACCAAGGATACCTGGGTGCTGGAAGGCGAGGGACCGCTGGAAGCCATGCCGGAAACCCAGACCCAGTCGCAGGAGCAGCGCTGATGCTGAGCCGCACCGCCGACTGCCTGTTCTGGCTCGCGCGCTACATGGAGCGCGCGGGCAACATCGCCCGCGGCCTGGAGGTCGCCTCCCGCATGGCCAGCGTCGCCGGCGACGAAGCCGGCGAGGAAGAGGTCTGGCGCAGCCTGCTGGTCGCCGCCGGCTGCGACGAGGGCTTCTTCGAAAAGCAGGACCGCGCCACTCAGGACAAGGTGGTCCACTGGCTGGTCTTCGACCAGGAAAACAACTCGGCCATCGCCTCCTGCCTGGCCGCCGCGCGCAGCAACGCCCGCAGCGTCCGCACCGCGCTGACCGTGGCCATGTGGTCCAGCCTGAACGACACCTGGAACGAGCTGAGGGCCAAATCGGTCGAGGCGATTGAGGGCGAGAAGCTGCCCGGCTTCCTGGAATGGATCCGTGAGCGGGTGCTGCTGTTCAACGGCGCGGCGCACGACACCATGCTGCGCGACGAAGCCTGGCGCTTCGTCCACCTCGGCACCATGCTGGAACGCGCCGACTGCACCGCCCGCCTGCTGGACGTGCGGCATGAGATACTGGCGCCGGAAACCGATGGCGCCGTGGCCCATGCCCAGTGGCAGGCGCTGCTGCGCTCCGTTTCCGCCGGTCGGGCCTATCAGTGGGTGTATCGCGACCGGCTGCAGCCGCGGAAGATCGCGGAGCTGCTGATCCTGCGGCCAGAATTGCCGCGCAGCCTGATGGCCTGCCATTCGGAGGTGGCCAAGACGCTGGAGGCCATTGCCAAGGGGCAGGGCGGCCGCAGCGGCGAATGCCACCGCCTGGCCGGAGAGATGCAGGCCAAGCTGAATTTCGGCCGCATCGACAGCATCCTCTCCGGCGGCCTGCACGAGTTCCTGACCGAACTGATCGAACATACCGGCCGCCTGGGTACTGAGATCGAGGCCTTCTACATCCGAGCCTGACCCAAGGGGCCCGAGCCGGCCCTTCACTTCCGCCGCAAGCGGTGCATATTCCCGCCATAACAGGGCGGAGACGTGGGCATGCTGCATCGCAGGGGTCTGATCGGCGCGCTCGCCTTGGCTCCCGCCATGGCGCGCGCCCAGGCTGGCTGGCCGGCGCGCCCGGTACGCATCATCGTGCCCTTTGGCCTCGGCGGCTCGGCTGATGTCGCCGCACGCTTCCTGGCGGAGCCCCTGTCCAACGCGCTCGGCCAACCGGTGATCGTGGAGAATCGCCCCGGCGCCGGTGCGGTCATCGGCACCGAAGCCGCGGCCAAGGCGACCGACGCGCACACCATTCTGCTGATGTCGAACACCCACACCGCCAACGAGACGCTGCTGCCCAGCCGCCCCTACGTTCTGCTGCGGGACCTGCGGCCGGTGGCGGCGGTCAACGTCGCCTACCACGTGCTGGCGGTGCATCCCTCGCTCGGCGTGAAGACCGTGGCGGAGCTGATTGCCAAGGCCAAGGCCGCCCCCGGCGCCATCGACTTCGCCTCCTCCGGCCCCGGCACGCCCTACCACATCGCCGGCGAGGTTTTTGCCGGCATGGCGGGCATCCAGCTCAACCACATTCCCTTCCGCGGCTCGAACGAGGCGCGCACCGCGCTGATATCGGGCCAGGTGCCGATGATGTTCGACGCCATCCCGACCATGCGCGAACAGATCACCGGCGGCCGCGTGCTGGGCCTGGCCACCACCGGCCCCACGCGCAATCCGCTGATGCCGGAACTGCCGACCGTGGCCGAGACGGTGCCGGGTTACGAAGCCAACATTTGGCTTGGCCTGATGGCGCCGACCTCCATGCCCGACGCCGCGGTGGAGCGCCTGCATGCCGAGGTCAACCGCATCCTGGCGCTGCTGGCCACCCAGCAGGCCCAGGCCCGTTCCGGCGCGCAGCCCATGCCGATGAGCATCGCCGAGTTCGGCCGCTACGTGGAACAGGACATCACCCGCCAGCGCGAGTACATCCGCGTGGCCCGGATTTCCGCGCAGTGAGGGCGCCCGGGATCGCCCGCCGCCCGCTGCTGGCCGCGCTGCTCGCCGCGCCCGCCGTCCACGCGCAACAAGCCCCCTGGCCGTCGCGGCCCATCCGCATCGTGGTGCCCTTCGGCCTTGGTGGCGCGGCCGATGTCGCTTCACGCTTCGTCGCCGAACCGCTGTCCCAGGCGCTCGGTGTGCCGGTCATCATCGACAACAAGCCCGGCGCCGGCGGCCGCATCGGCACCGACATGGTGGCCAAGGCGGCGCCGGATGGCTACACGCTGGTCGCGTTGGGCAACACCGCCGCCGCCAATGAAACCCTGCAACCGCAGCGTGGCTATGTGCTGCTGCGGGACCTGACCGGCGTGGCGCCGATCAACATCGCCAACAACGTGCTGGCGCTGCACCCCAGCGTGCCGGCGACGACGCTGCCGGAGTTCATCGCGCTGCTGAAGCGCGAGCCGGGCAAGTGGAACTACGCGCATTCCGGCCCCGGCACGCCCTACCACCTGGCCGGCGAGATGCTGAAGCACATGGCCGGCGTGGACATGGTCGCCGTCAGTTTCCGCGGCTCCAATGAGGCGCGGACGGCGCTGATCTCCGGCCAGGTGCCGATCATGTTCGACGGCATCCCCAGCATGGCGCCGCAGATCGCCGGCGGTCGGGTGCGTGGCCTGGCCACAACGGGCGCGCGGCGCGACAGCTTCCTGCCGGACCTGCCGACGGTGGCGGACACGGTGCCGGGCTTCGAATACCCGATCTGGATCGGGCTGATGATGCCGGCGGCGACGCCGCGCCCCATCGTGCAGCGGCTGCACGACGTGGTGACCGCGGCGATGGCGAGCGACGCCGGCCGCTCGGCGATGCGCCGCATGGGCGCCGAAAGCATGGTGATGACGTTGGCGGAATACGACACGCTGCTGGCCCGCGATGTCGAGACGCTGGGCAAGCTGGTACGGGAAGCAGGGATCACGGCGGAATGACGAACTTCCTTCTGAACGGCGCTGAGGTCAGCGTGGAGGTGCCGGACGGCACCAGCCTGCTCCACGCGCTGCGCGGCCCGCTCGGCCTCTCCGGCCCGCGCTTCGGCTGCGGCGATGAGAAATGCGGTTCCTGCATGGTGTTGGTGGATGGAGTGCCGAGCTTCGCCTGCACCCTGGGCACCGAGGCCGTTTCCGGCAAGCAGGTCACCACCTCGGAAGGCCTCGGCAGCATGGCCGCGCCGCACCCGTTGCAGGCGGCCTTCCTGGCGGAACAGGCGGGGCAATGCGGCTGGTGTATCTCCGGCATCCTGGTCAGCGCCAGCGCGCTGCTGGCGAAGCAGCCTGACCCCAGCGAGGACGAAATCCGCACCGCGCTGGACCCGCATCTCTGCCGCTGCGGCAGCCACAACCGGATCATCCGCGCGGTGCAGCGCGCGGCGCAGGGGATGCGGGCATGAGCGCGACCGGTTCGTCAGGCTTCGCCCACACCACGCCGGTGGACCCCGGTAAGCCGAAGTTGCCCGGCAGCCTCAACGTCAATCGCCGGCTCTCGCAGTGGCTGCGTTTCTCCACGGATGGCGTGGTGGAAGTGCATCCCGGCAAGGTCGAGATCGGCCAGGGCATCCTCACCACGCTGGCGCAGATCGCCGCAGATGAACTGGACGTGGATTTTTCCCGCATCCGCCTTGTCGCCGCCAGCACGCCGGCCAGCCCGGATGAAGGCGTGACCAGCGGCAGCCTCTCGACGCAGGACAGCGGCAGCGCCATCCGCCACGCCTGCGCCGACGCCCGCCGCATTTTTCTCAGTGTGACGTCGCAGCGCACCGGCGTGCCGATCGAGAGCCTGGTGGTGCGGGACGGCGCCTTCATCGGCCCGCAAGGCGAGGTCGGCAGCTACTGGCAGTTGGCCGCCGCCGACCTGCTGGAGGTCGAGGCTTCACCCGACGCCAAACCCAAGCCAATCGAGGCCCGCCGCATCGCCGGCACTTCGGTGCCGCGCATCGACCTGCCGGAAAAGGTCTTCGGCGTTGCCCGCTACGTCCACGACATGCGGCTGCCGGGCATGCTGCACGCCCGCGTGGTGCGCCCCGCCGCCCGCGCCGCGACGTTGATGGAGACGCCCGACGCGCCCGAAGGCGTGCAACTGGTGCGCGATGGCAACTTCCTAGCGGTGCTGGCGCCAACCGAATGGCAGGCCGAGGCCGCCGCCGCCCGTATCGCCACCCGCGCGATGTGGAGCGTGCGCGACACGCTGCCCGAGCAGGCCCAGCACGCGCAGTACCTGCGCGAAGCTGGCGCGCGCGGTGAACGCACCGGCGTGCTGGCGCGGGACGATGCCGCCCCCGCCGTGACGCGCACCGAAAAGCGCAGCTTCTTCCGCCCCTTCCTGGCGCACGCCTCCATCGGCACCAGTTGCGCAGTGGCGCAATGGGCGGGCGACGCGGTGACGATCTGGTCGCACACCCAAGGGCCGTACAACCTGCGCGCCGACGTCTCCCGTGCGTTGCGGACCACCGAAGACAAGGTGCTGATCCGCCACATGGAAGGCGCCGGCTGCTACGGCCATAACGGCGCCGACGACGTGGCGCTGGAAGCCGCGCTTATCGCCCGTGCCGTACCTGGCGTGCCCGTCCGCCTGTTGTGGAGCCGCGCCGAGGAACTCGGCTGGGGGCCGTTCAGCAGCGCCATGCTGGTGGATATCGAAGCCGATGTCGCCGCCGATGGCAGCCTGGTCGGCTGGCGCAGCAACATCATCAGCAACGGCCATTCCGGCCGCCCCGGTCGCTCGCCGATCCCGACTCTGCTGGCGGCTTCGCAACTCGAAGAAGCCTTCCCGGTGGTGCCCAGCATCAACCCGCCGATGGCTGGCGGCGGCGGCGCGCCGCGGAACGGCATTCCGTACTATCGCATCCCCAAGTTGGACGTGCAGACCACGCGCCTGCTGGAAATGCCCATCCGCAGCAGCGCGCTGCGCGGGCTCGGCGCCACGCTGAACGTGTGGAGCATCGAGAGCGTGCTGGACGAACTGGCCGAGGCCGCCGGGGAAGACCCGGTGGCGTACCGCCTGCGCCACCTGGACGACCCGCGCGCGCGGGCCGTGCTGGAGAAGTGCGCGGAGATGTGCGGCTGGTCGACGCGGACGAAGCGCGAAGGCCAAGGGCATGGAGTTGGCATGGGCATCGCCTTCGCCCGCTACAAGAACACCGGCGCCTATGCCGCCATCGCCGCCGAGGTCGAGGCGAAGGACCGCGTCTTCTGCCGCCGCCTCTGGGTCGCCGGCGACGCCGGCGAGATCGTCAACCCCGATGGCGTGGTGAACCAGTTCGAGGGCGGCGCCATCCACGGCGCCAGCGTCGCGCTGCTGGAGCAGGTCACCTTCGACCGCCGCAACATCACCAGCGACAATTGGGACGGCTACCGCGTGCTGCGCTTCACCGAAGTCCCCACGGTGGAAGTGGCCATGCTGAACCACCCCGAAGCCCCCTTCCTCGGCGCCGGGGAGGCCAGCATGGCGCCCACCATCGCCGCCATCGCCGCCGCCATCCACGACGCGCTGGGCATCCGCCCGAGCGCGCTGCCCTTCACGCCGGAGAACCTGGCATGACCCTTCGCCTGTCGCTCGCCTGCACCATGTCCGACCGGACGCGCCCCATCCTCGAAGGCCGCGTCACCATCCCGGGCATCGAGCTGACCCAGGTGCCCTGCGAGCCCGAGGATATGTTCCGCCGCGCGCTGAACGAGAAGGACTTCCAGGTGACGGAGCTCTCGATGGGCTCGCACATCACCACCACGGCGCGCGGCGACGCGGCCTACACCGCCATCCCCGTCTTCCTCTCCCGCGCCTTCCGCCACAGCGCCATCTACATTCGTACCGACCGCGGCATCCGCACCGCAGCGGACCTCGCGGGACGCACCATCGGCATTCCGGAATACCAGCAGACCGCGGCGCTGTGGGTGCGTGGCTTCCTGCGTGAACACTACGGCGTGGACACGCGTGGCATCGCCTGGCGCACCGGGCAGGAACGCATCGCCATCACCCTGCCGCCCGGCCACAACGTGCAGCCGCTCGGCAAGCCGTTGGAAGCCGCACTGGAGGCCGGCGAGATCGATGCCTTCATCGGCCCGCGCCCGCCCGCCTGCTACCTGAACCGCAGCGCGCCGGTGGACCGGCTGTACCCGGACTACATGCGGGAGGAAATCGCCTGGCACCAGGCCAGCGGCTTCTTCCCCATCATGCACTGCGTCGCCATCCGCACGGACGTAGCCGAGCAGCATCCGGAAGTGCCGCTGGCGCTGTTCCGTGCCTTCACCGAAGCCCGTAACCTGGCGCTGCACGACCTGAAGCAGGTCAACTTCCTCCGCGTCGCGCTGCCTTGGATCGCGGTGGCCGCCGAGGAACAAGCCAAGCTGATGGGCGGCGACCCCTGGCCCTACGGCTTCCAGCGCAACCGGGACGAGGTCGCGGCGATGATCCGCTACGCCCTGGCCGACGGCCTGGTCACCAACCCGATCACCCCGGAACACCTGTTCCACCCGTCCATCTACCAGGAAGTTGCCTGATGCTTCGTCGCACGCTGCTGGCCTCGCTCGCGCTGCCGGCCATTGCCCGCGCGCAGACCGCCTGGCCGAATGGCCCGGTCCGCATCGTCGTGCCCTTCGGTCCCGGTGGGTCCACCGATGCTGTCGCGCGGCTGGCCTCCTCCGGCCTGACCGCTCGCCTCGGCGTGCCCGTGGTGGTGGAGAACAAGTCCGGCGCGGCGGGTTCCCTCGGTGCCGACCTGGTGGCGAAGGCCAAGCCGGATGGCCAGACCTGGCTGCTGACTTTTGATAGTCACGCGACTATGCCGGCCCTGCTCGGCCGCCTGCCGTTCAACCTGACCGGCGACCTGGACCCGGTCATGCTGATCGGCGGCGCGCCCTATGTCATCGCCTGCAAGGCCGACAAGCCCTATCGCACCGCGGCGGACCTGATCGCCGCGGCGAAGGCCAAGCCGGATGGCGTCAGCTATGGCAGCACCGGCAACGGCACCGTCGGCCATCTGGCGATGATTTTGCTGACGGGCCGCCAGGGCGTGAGCATGACGCACCTGCCGTATCGCAGCGGCGGCCTGGCGGTGAACGACGCGGTGGCCGGCCATACCGACTGCATGATCGGCAGCGCCGCCCTGGTGGCGCCGCACATTGCTGGCGGCCTGCTGCGCCCGCTGCTGCAATTCGGCACGGCCCGCCTGCCGGCGCTGGCGCAGACGCAGACGGTGGAGGAAGCCGGCTACGGCAAGCTGGACGCGTTGGCCTGGTGGGGCGTCTTTGCCCCGCACGGCACGCCGGCCGACGTGGTGGCGCGGATGCACGCGGCGCTACGCGAGACCTTCAACGAACCGCGCATCCGCGAGCAGATGGAGAACACCCAGCAGGCCAAGCTGGACCTGGGCGGCGCCACCGTGCTGCGCCCGTTTCTGGACCGCCAGATCGAGACCTGGAGCAAGGTGGTGCGCGAGAATAACGTGAAGGCGGATTAAGGTGCAGACCGACGCCTTCCGACGCTGGCTCGAAGGCCGGCGCTACGCCTCAACGACGGTTTCTGACTACATGAGTGAGGCGCGTCGCGTTGAGGCGCGTCGCGTTGAGGCGCACTACGGTGATCTTGACGACCATTTTAGTCGGGACCGCTTGTCAGAGGTGCTCTTTGCCATGCGTTACTCGACTGAAGACGAGCGAGAACGCATGGCAAACCCGACGCCATTGATGATCGCGGGAAATCTGCGCACGAATTTGGCGGCCTATCGCAGCGCCTGCCTTCGATACGTCGAATTCCGCGACGCTACCGCTTGACCGACCCTACCTGATCCCCACCACTTTGTGGGTCTGCACGGATAGCCGCCACTGCGGATGCGCCTGGCAATACGCAATCGCCGCGGCGGTATTCTCCCGCTGCCGCGGCCCGTCCATCGGTTGCAGCAGGAAGTGCCGAAACGCCAGCCCAGCCACGGCTTCCGGCAGCAACGTCGGCTGCGGATACACCAGCTTCAACTCGTCCCCACTCCGCTGCACCAGCGGCGCGCCCGCCTTCGGCGAAACGCACACCCAGTCCAGCCCCGCCGGCGCTGCCAGCGTGCCGTTGGTCTCCACGGCAATCTCGAAGCCGCGCGCATGCAGCGCCGCGATCAGCGCCGCGTCCAGTTGCAGCAACGGCTCGCCACCCGTCACCACCACGAAGCGATGTGTCGCGCCCGCCGGCCACACGGCCAGCACCGCATCGGCCAGCGCCTCGGCGGTCTCGAACTTGCCCGCATCGGCACCGACAAAATCGGTATCGCAGAACTGGCAAACCGCGCCGGCGCGATCCTCCTCGCGCCCGCTCCACAGGTTGCAGCCGGCAAACCGACAGAACACCGCGGCCCGCCCGGCCTGCGCGCCCTCGCCCTGCAAGGTGGCGAAGATCTCCTTGACCGCGTAGCTCACAGGTCGTTCACGCTGGCATCGGCGCGGCGCCACCAGCGGTCGCCGGCCGCGGGCAGCCACGCATCCGGGTCGCCATCGAAGCGCACCGTGTTGGTCGGCGTCTCCTCGATGCTGATCTCGGCGCAGCGCAGCCGCCCGCCATCGGCGGCCAGGAAGGCGTTGCACTTGCTCATCAGGCAGCAGGCCAGCGCCTCGGTCGTCGGGTCGCCCGGGGTCAGCAGAATACGGGTAACCCGCTGTGGCTCATGCGCGCGGAACCACCCCAGCAGCGGGTCGGTCTCGGCCAGATGCAGCGCGTGGTCCAGGCTGTCATCCACCCAGCCGTGCCAGGCGCGCTTGGCCCTGTCAAAACTCTCCACCATGTTGGCGCGGCCATCCAGCGGCAGCGGCCGGGTCGCCACAAGGCGCACCGTCACCACCTCGTTATGGCCATGCGGCATGGCGCACTTGGCCGAGGCATCGGCCAGCAGCCGATGCGCCATGGCAAAGCGGCGGGAGAAGACGAGGCTAAACATGCCGCGCCGTGTAGCCCTCCCAGCCCTTGGCGCGCAACTCGCAGGCTGGGCAGGCGCCGCAGCCGAAGCCCCAGGGGTGGGCCCGGCTGCGGTCGCCCCGGTAGCAGCTATGGCTTTCCGCCCGCACCAGTTCCACCAGCGCGGCACTGCCCAGCTGTTCCGCCAGCCGCCAGGTCGTCGCCTTGTCCAGCCACATCAGCGGCGTGTGCAGCACGAAGCGCGTCTGCATCCCCAGGTTCAGCGCCACCTGCATGGCCTTGACGGTGTCGTCGCGGCAGTCCGGGTAGCCCGAGTAATCCGTCTCGCACACGCCCAGCACGATGTGCTTCAGCCCGCGCCGATAGGCCAGCGCGGCGGCGAAGGTCATGAACACCAGGTTGCGGCCGGGCACGAAGGTATTGGGCAGGCCATCCGCCTGCATGGCGATCTCGGTCTCCCGCGTCAGCGCGGTCTCGGACAGCGCGCCCAGCGCCGCCAGCGCCAGGGTGTGGTCCTGCCCAAGCCGCGGTGCCCAGGCCGGGAAGTCGCGCAGCAGCCCTTCGCGCAGCGTCGCGCGGCATGCCAACTCCACCACATGGCGCTGCCCGTAGTCGAAGCCAAGCGTCTCCACCGTGCCGAAACGGTCCAGCGCCCAGGCCAGGCAGGTAGCGCTGTCCTGCCCGCCGCTGAACAGCACCAGCGCCTTGTCATCCGTCATGCCAGTTGCTCCGTTGCCCATTGCCCGGCCTCGGCCACCACCGGGTCGGCGTCGCCGGCCAGGCTTCGCGCGGCATCCCGCAACGACGCGGCGCCGCTGTTGCCGATGGCGATCGCCACGTTCCGCACGAAGCGATTGCGCCCGATGCGCTTCACCGCACTGCCGCTGAAGCGCCGGCGGAAGGCCGCATCGTCCAGCGTCGCCAGTTCTGCCAAACCCGGCGCGCCCCGCCCGGCGAAGGCTGGCTCGGCATGGGCACGGGCGAACTTGTTCCACGGGCATACCGCCAGGCAGTCGTCGCAGCCATAGATGCGGTTGCCCATCGCGCGGCGAAACTCATGCGGAATCGGCCCGGCATGTTCGATGGTCAGGTAGGAAATGCACCGTCGCGCATCCAGCCGATAGGGCGCCGGAAAGGCACGCGTCGGGCAGATGTCCAAGCAGGCGCTGCAGGTGCCGCAATGGTCGTGCTCGGCCGCATCAGGCGGTAGCGCCAGCGTGGTGAAGACCTCCCCCAGGAACAGCCAGTTGCCGTGCGGGCGGCTGACCAGGTTGGTGTGCTTGCCCTGCCAGCCCAGCCCGGCGCGCTGGGCTAGCGGCTTTTCCGCCACCGGGGCGGTATCCACGAAGACCTTCACGTCGCCGCCGAAGTGCCGGAGCATCCACCGCGCCAACTGCTTCAGCCGCTTCTTCACCACGTCGTGGTAGTCGCGGCCCTGGGCATAGACGCTGACGGCGCCGTGCTCCCGCTGCGCCAGCACCGCCAGCGGGTCTTCTCCCGGCGCGTAGCTCAGCCCCAGCGCCACCACGCTGACCACATCCGGCCACAGCACCTTGGGTTGTGCGCGCTCGGCCAGCCGGTCGGTCATCCAGGCCATCTCGCCGTGCTGGCCAGCCTCGATGAAGCCGTTCAGCCCGGCGCGCACGCTGTCCGGCAGCACCGCCTCGGCAAAGCCCGCCGTGGTGAAGCCGAGCCGCAGCGCCTCGGCGCGGATCTCATCCTTGGGCGGGCTGGTCACGCGTTCGGCTCCGCCTGAGGCCACCCCAGGCTAGCCGCGGCCACGATACCCCGGCACCTCCTGCGGCGGAATCCAGATACCCTCCGGCGCCGGCCCGGTCTGGTAGAACACGTCGATCGGGATGCCGCCGCGCGGATACCAGTAGCCGCCGATCCGTAGCCAAACCGGCTTCGCCGCCGCCACCAGGCGCCGGCCGATGCCCACGGTGCAATCCTCATGGAAGGCGCCGTGGTTGCGGAAGGCGGTCAGGAACAGCTTCAGCGACTTGCTCTCCACCAGCAGCGCATCCGGCACGTAGTCGATGACCAGGTGGGCAAAGTCCGGCTGCCCCGTCATCGGGCAGAGCGAGGTGAACTCCGGCGCGGTGAAGCGCACGCAATAAGCCACGCCCGGCTGTGGGTTCGGCACCGTCTCCAGCACCGCGGCCTCGGGCGTGGTCGGCTGCGGCGTCGCATGGCCCAGCAGCGTCAGGCCGGAAACATCTGTCGTCATGGGGTGTCCTCCGGCGCCCATTCGGCGGCCATCTCGGCGGCGACCTCGGCGAAGCGCCCGGCCAGGATGGCGCCGCGCAGCCGCCGCGTCAGCGTCTGGTAGTAGTGGATATTGTGCCAGGTCAGCAGCATCGGCCCGAGCATTTCCTCGGCCTTGAACAGATGGTTCAGGTAGGCGCGCGAATGCCTGGTGCAAGTCACGCAGTCGCAGGCCGGGTCCAGCGCGGAACCGTCATCCGCATGGCGTGCGTTGCGCATGTTGAGCGTCCCGCGGCTGGTATAGGCCCGCGCCGTGCGGCCGCTGCGGGTGGGGATCACGCAGTCGAACATGTCGATGCCGCGCGCCACGGCGCCGACGATATCGGCCGGCGTGCCGACGCCCATCAGGTAGCGAGGGCGGTCCTGCGGCAGCAGCGGCGTGGTCACGTCCAGGCAGGCGAACATCGCCTCCTGTCCCTCGCCCACCGCCAGCCCGCCCACGGCATAGCCTTCAAACCCAATCGCGGTCAGCGCCGCCACGCTCTCCGCCCGCAGCGCCGGATAGACGCTGCCCTGGACGATGCCGAACAGCCCATGCCCCGCGCGCGGCTGGAAGGCGGCGCGGCTGCGCGCGGCCCAGCGCATGGAAAGCCGCATGCTCGCCGCCGCCACCTCCTCGGTGGCCGGGAAGGGGGTGCATTCGTCGAAGCACATGGTCACGTCGGCGCCCAGCAGGTGCTGGATCTCGATGCTGCGTTCCGGCGTCAGCCGATGCTTGCTGCCATCGACATGGCTGCGGAAGGTGACACCGTCCTCGTCCAGCTTGCGCAGTTCGTTCAGGCTCATCACCTGGTAGCCGCCTGAATCGGTCAGGATCGGGCCGTGCCAGTCCATGAACTTGTGCAGCCCGCCCAGCCGGGCGATGCGCTCGGCGGTCGGCCGCAGCATCAAGTGGTAGGTATTGCCCAGCACCATCCGCGCGCCGGTGGAGCGCACCGCATCAGCGGTCATCGCCTTCACCGTGCCGGCGGTGCCGACGGGCATGAACACCGGGGTCTCGACCTCGCCATGCGCGGTGTGCAGCGTGCCCGCGCGGGCGGCGCCATCCTGCCCGGCGGCGGTCCAGTGCAGGGTCATGGTGCCCGCTCCAGTAGGCTGGCATCGCCGAAGGAGTAGAACCGATACCCCCCGGCGATGGCATGGGAATAGGCGGCGCGCATGCGCTCTACCCCGGCGAAGGCGGAAACCAGCATGAACAGCGTGCTTTTCGGCAGATGAAAGTTGGTCAGCAGCACATCCGCACTCCGAAACACATGCCCCGGCAGCAGGAAGATATCCGTGGTGCCGCTGAAAGCATGCACCACCCCGGCGGCATCGACACAGCTTTCCAGCAGCCGCAGCGCAGTGGTGCCCAGCGCCACCACCCGGCCGCCTGCGGCGCGCGTGGCGTTGATCGCCGCCGCCGCCGCGGCTGAGACCTCGCCCCATTCGGCATGCAGCTTCAGCGCCCGCGGGTCGTCACCGCGCAGCGGCAGGAAGGTCCCGGCGCCGACATGCAGCGTCACGTTCACCAGGCCGACGCCGCGCGCCCGCACCGCGGCCAGCAACTCGGGCGTGAAGTGCAGGCTGGCGGTGGGCGCCGCCACTGCCCCGGGCCGTTCGGCGAACAGGGTCTGGTAGTCGGCGCGGTCTTCCGGCAGCGGTCCGTCCGGCCGGGCGATATAGGGTGGCAGCGGCACCTCGCCGGCGGCTTCCAGCGCCACGGCCAGCGCGGCGGGATCGGCACCGAAGTCGAAGCGCACGGTGCCGTCCTCGGTCCGGTCCACCACGCGCACTACGAGGCCTGGCGCCCCCTCCACCTCAACCGTGTCGCCGGCGCGCAGGCGGCGGGCGTTCTTCACCAGGGCCTGCCAGATGCCGCCGCCCTCGTCGCGGTTCAGCATGATCTCCAGCTTCGCCGCGCCGCGCCTGGCGCGCAGCCGAGCCGGGATGACGCGGGTATCGTTCGCTACCAGCAGGTCCCCGGCGCGCAGCAGGCCCGGCAGGTCGCGCACGCCCAGGTCGGCCAGGGTGCCGCCGGCCACATGCAGCAGTCGCGCCGCATCGCGCGGCCGCGCCGGCGCCTGGGCCACCAGGGCCTCGGGCAGGGCAAAGTCGAAATCCGCGGTCCGCAGCGTGGGGAGGGTTCTTGTCACCCCGGCCGGATAGCGCCCCGGCGTCGGCGGCGCTACCCCCGGCGCCTGATCCGCGCAGGCGGAATCGCCGAAGCGGTGAATCAGCCGCCCTGCGACAGCCTGATCCGCGCAGGCGGAATCGCCGAAGCGGTGAATCAGCCGCCCTGCGGCAGCCTGGGCCGCGCAGGCGGCATCGCCGAGGCGGTGAAGCAGTCGCCCGAACAACACCCACGGCGTGTTCCATGGCGGGGGATCACGCTGTAGCCTGCGTCACCCCGAGGATCCCGCCATGCCCCGCCCAACTTTGCCCCTGGCCCTGCTGCTTCTGGTGCTGGTCGCGGCCTGCGCCCCGCTGGCACCGCCGAGCCAGGAGTTCCTGGCCTGGGCCGACATGCCCTATTGCCGCAACGTCGCGGACACCGCGACCTGCGCCAGCCGGGAGGCCACCACCGCCCGCCTGGTCCGCGCCATGAACCGCACCGGCGTCGGCACCGCGGTCTTCCTGGGCGACACCAAGGCCAGCCAGGAGGCCTGCGACCTGTTCCACACGGTCACTCGCCCGGCCGGTTACTTCGGCGCCTTCGACGGCGCCATGGTCTATGCCCCCGGCGACAATGAGTGGACGGATTGCGCCCGGCCCAATGTGGCGCGCGGCGGGCTGGCGCCGGTCGCCGCGCTGGAACGCCTGCGCGAGGCCTTCTTCAGCCAGCCCCACAGCCTGGGCGCCCGGCCGATGCCGCTGGAACGCCAGGCCAGCAGTGGCGTGGGCGTGGAGAACGCCCGCTGGCAGCAGGGCCAGGCGCTGTTCGCCACGCTGCATATTCCCGGTGTCTTCGCTGGGGTGGAGAACTTCCCCGGCGACCGCGCCGTGCTGGCGGACCTCGCCGCCGCCAACCTGGCCTGGCTGGACGCCGCCTTCGCCACCGCCACCGAACGCCGGCTGCAGGTGCTGGTCCTCGGTTTCCAGGCGGATATGTGGCACCCCTGCCTGATGGAGCAGCATCGCGCCAAGGGGGTGGCCTGCACGCGGGAGCCCTATGGCCGCAATGACGGGGTGCTGCGGCCGGATGCCGCCTATGACTATCCGGGCTTCCTGGCCCGCCTGGTGCAGCGCGCCGCCGGCTTCCCAGGCCAGGTGCTGCTGCTGCATGGCGACAGCCATAAATGGCTGGAGGACCGCGCCCCCGGCGATGGCCGGGGTGGCGTCATCCCCAACACCACCCGCTTCATGTTGCCCGGCGAGGATGACATGCGCGCGGTGCGGGTTCGCCTCACGCCCGGCGTGGCGCCCTACTTCGCGTTCGAGGCGGTGACGCCCTGAATGGGTTGAGAGGCCGCTTCACGCCCTCGGCGTTGCCGCCTCGGCCGATCGGACCCTGTTGAGAGGCCGATTCACGTCCTCGGCGTTGCCGCCTCGGCCGATCGGACTCTACCGCTTCATGAACATGGTGCCGCGGATTTCGATCACGACCTGACCATCCGCCACCCGCCGGCCGGTGATGCGGTGCTTGACGATGCCGCGGTCCGGCTTGCTGCGGCTCGGCGTGGTTTCCTCGATTCGCGCGGTCACGCCGATCTCGTCGCCGGGCCGCACCGGGGCGGGCCAGTTCACCTCGATGCCGCTGCCGCCCATCGAGACCTTCTGGAAGATGCCGCTGCGGATAACCTGGCCGAAGCAGGCGCTCTGCGTGTGCAGCCCGCTGGCGATCAGCCCGCCGAAGACGCTGGCCTTGGCCGCCTCGGGGTCCACGTGGAAGGGCTGCGGGTCGAAGGCCCGGGCGAAGTCGAGGATGGCGGCCTCGGTCATCACCAAGCTGCCGAAGTCGAATTCCTCGCCGACCACCAACTGGTCGAAGCTGTCGAGGATGAAGGGCTGGCGCATGGCTACTTCAGCAGGTCGGCGGCGGCGCGCATCAGCACGGCGTCCGGGGTCTTCAGTGCCTCCAGGATGCGGAAGTGGTCCACGCCCTTCACCGGCACCAGGGGGCCGGGGCAATGCGCCTCGCTGCGGGCGGTGTGCCATTCGCGGCTCTGCCGGCGCAGTTCCGGCAACTCCCCGGTGCCGAAGGCGACAGCGACCGGCTTGTCCACCATCGGCAGCCGCAGCGGGGAAAGCGCCGCCACCTCGGCCAGGCTCAGCTGCACCGCGTCGTTCAGGGAGGTGTCGCGGATCGGCGCCAGCTCATAGACGCCGGAGATCGCCAGGCCCGCCGCCACCCGCGGGTGCTTCATCGCCATGCCGGTCAGGTGGCCGCCAGCGGACCAGCCGCTCAGCACCACCGGCCCGGCGATGCCATGGGCGCTGCCATTGGCGGCCAGCCAGTCCAGGCTGGCGCTGATCTCATCGACGATATCGGTCAGGGTGGCGGTGGGAGCCAGGGTATAGCCGGGCAGGGCGGCGGACCAGCCCATGGCCAGGGCGCCGGCCATGAACGCACAAAAGTCCTCGCGCCGGTTGCGCTGCCAGTAGCCGCCATGGATGAAGACCAGGCAGGGCGCGTTCGGGTTGGCGCCGGGGAACAGGTCCCATTGCTGGCGCTGGCCGGGGCCATAGGCCAGGTCCAGGTGGCCGGCATGGGCGGCGCGGAAGGTGGCGGCTTCCTCGTTGCGCGCGGCGATCAGCTGGGCGCTGTCGGTGACGGCGCGGGTGTTGTCATAGGCCAGGTCGCGCGCGGCGGGCGTCGCGCCCTGCCAGAAGCTGGGATAGGGCTGGTAGGCCATGAGGCGCTCTCCGCGGTGGGGTTGATTCGGTAGCCGGGGTGGCGGCAGGCGGCAATAGCGCGCGTTTCGGACAAATGGCCCGGGCTGGGGCGGCGCCGAGGTGGCAGCGGGTGGCGATGGCGCGCGGCTCGGATAATTGGCGTGAGTGGGCGCGGCGCCAGGATGGCGGCAGGCGGCAATAGCGCGCGTTTCGGACAAATGGCCCGGGCTGGGGTGGCGCCGAGGTGGCAGCGGGTGGCAATGGCGCGCGGCTCGGATAAATGGCGTGAGTGGGCGCGGCGCCAGGGTGGCGGCAGGCGGCGATGGCGCGCGATTCGGACAAATGGCCCGGGCAGGGGCGGCGCCAGGGTGACAGTGGGGCCGGGGGCGTCGGGAAAGGCTCATCGCGCAGGCTGCTCCGGCCACCAGGAGGCAACACCTTATCTCGACGCCAGGCCAAGAAATAGGAAAAAAAGCCGAATTCCGAACCTATTGCGCCGATAGGCAGGTCCGGGATTGTCGTCGGTCGGGACCTTCCGCTAGCTACGACGCAACGCATAACGAACCGTGGCAGGTACAACCCCATGGCCTTCAAATTCTCCCCGCGCTTCCTGGGCCTGGCCGGGCTGTTACTGGCCGGCACCGCGCTGGCGGCGCCCGCGCAGGCGCAGAGTTTCCAGGGCCTCGGCTACCTGGTCACCCAGGGCAACCCGGGCCTTGGTGGTGCCAACACCTATTCGGTTGCCACCGGCATCAGCGCCAATGGCGGCACCGTGGTCGGCTATGGCGCCGCCATCTCGCCACGCAACGCCCTGCCGGGCCTTGTGTACGACCCCGTGAACCAGGCCTTCAGCTGGACCGCCGGAGGCGGCATGGTCGGGCAGCCCTTCGCCGCGCCGATGTACATGCCCGGCGTTGCCGACGACTACGACACCGCGTCCCGCAACCTGGCGGTATCCGCCAATGGCAGCGTAGCGGTGGGCTGGGTCAAGGTGGGCACCAACAATCTCGCCCCTGGCACTTCGGTCCAGGCTTCGCTGATCAGCGGCGGCAGCATCACGCTGCTGGGCTACCTGGTCCCGGATACCAGCCCGATCCCGGACCTGTTGTCGTTCGCCAGCTCGCTGCCGCTCACCTCCCTGGCGCTGGGGGTCAGCGGCAATGGCAGCATCGTCGTCGGCAGCAGCTACAACGGCTCCGCCAATGACATCCAGGGCTTCTACTGGACCGCGGGCGGCGGCATGCAGGCGCTGCCCTATCTCACCGGCAGTTCGCCAGGCCAGAGCGTCTCCCAGGCCAATGGCATCTCCGCCAACGACAATGTCATCGTTGGCCTCTCCACGGATAACCTGAACTCCGAGCTCCAGGCGGTGATGTGGAGCGGCCCGGGCTTCGCCACGGCCACGCCGCTCGGCTTTCTGGCCCCGGGCGCGCCGGGCTTTTCTTCGGCGCTGGCGGTGAATGCCGACGGCACGGTGGTGGTGGGCGGCAGCTCGAATGCCAGCAGCCAGTTGCAGGCCTTCCGATGGACTGCCGGCGGCGGCATGGTCGGCCTGCCCGGCCTGCCCGGTGGTGTTGCGGCCGCGGCCAGCAGCCTTTGGCCCGGCGGCTACCCCACCGGGCTGCTGCCGCAGAGCCCAACCGGCTTTGGTGGTCCCTATGATGGTGCCGGCGGGCTGCTCGCCTCGCTGACCCTGCCGCCGGTGATCTCCCTGGCCTATGCGCTGACGCCGGATGGCAGCACCATCGTCGGCACCGCCATGGACAGCACCGGCACCGGCCAGGCGGTGCGCTGGAACAGCGCCGGCGTCGCCACCATCCAGGGGCTGTTGACCACGGCCGGGGTCGCCACCAGCGGCTGGGTGCTGAACGCTGCCACCGGCATCGCCGTGCCCAGCACCGGCACCCAGCTCATCACCGGCTACGGCACCATCGGCGGGCTGACCCAGGCCTGGCTGGCCCGACTCAGCGTGGCGGTGGATGCGCCGCCCAGCGGCATCACCACCCCCGGTGCGCTGTTCAATAGCGTCGGCCTGATGCCCTCGGCCCCGGCGATGGCGGAACGCATCACCTGGGGCAACCAGCGGGACATGCTGCTGGCGGCGCTGCGCTACGGCACCGGGCTGGCGCCCGGGCAGATTACCGGCTTCGTCTCGGCCAATGGCGCGGGGTGGGACCCGGTCTCCCGCGTCGGCGGCCAGGTCAGCGGTTCCGCCGGCCTCATCGGCCAGATCAGCCCCTGGCTGCGCGCCGGCCTGGCCGTGACGCATGACTGGGAGCAGGACCAGGTCAGCTCGCCGAAGTCGAAGGGCACCATCTGGGGCACCGGCGGGCATCTGTTCGCCCTGGCCGGCGACGCCACGGCCGGCCCGCGTGCCGCCGCCACGCTGAACTATGAGGATCTGGGCGCCAAGATCCGCCGTGGCTATGTCAATGGCAGCGGTACCGCCTATGGCAGCGGCACCACCGCCGGCGAGACGCTGGGGATCGCCATCCGCGCCGCCTGGGGCTTTATGATCGACCCCAGCACCACGATCTCCCCCTTCGGGCAGGTGAACTGGCAGCGCACGCATTTCAGCGGCTATGCCGAACGCTACGCCAACAACCCATTCCCGGCGGTCTTCAATGGCCAGAGCTACGAATCCGTCGTTCTCGGCGCCGGCGTGGAGGCGGAGCACCGCTTCGGCTGGGGCCGCGCCTGGGCCAGCGCCAACTATTCCAGCCGGGTGATCGGCGGCAGCGGCGCCATGGTCAGCGGCCACTTCGTCGACCTGTTCAGCTTCAATGTCCGCGGCGTGCCGGTGCCGGAGCGCAACTGGGTGGAAACCACCTTCGGTGGCTCGGTGAAACTGGCCGAGAACCTGGAACTGGTCGCCAACCTAGGCATCATCGTGCCGACCAACGCCGCGCCGCAGAACAGCTGGCATGCCTATGGCTCGGCCGCCCTGGTCATGGGCTTTTGAGAGCGGCGCTGGCTGGGGCCAGCTAGCCCCGGGCCGGGTTCAGCCTATCGCTTCCCCGCCGCGAAGCGCACCGCTTCATCCGCAGCGCGGAACAGGGCGCGCGCCTTCTGGTGGCATTCCTCTTCCTCGGCCACCGGGTTGCTGTCCGCCACCACGCCGCAGCCGGCCTGGACGTACATCGTGCCGTCCTTCACCAGCGCGGTGCGCAGCGCGATGCAGGTATCCATGCCGCCATCGGCGCCGAAATAGCCGACGCCGCCCGCGTAGAGCCCGCGCCGAGACGGCTCCAACTCGTCGATGATCTCCATCGCCCGGATCTTCGGCGCCCCGCTCAGCGTGCCCGCCGGGAAGCCGCCGGCCAGGGCGTCCAGCGCGGTCAGCCCCGCGCGCAGCCGGCCGCGCACTTCGCTGACGATGTGCATCACCTGGGAATAGCGCTCGATGCCGAAGCTCTCGGCCACGCGCACGCTGCCGATCTCGGCGACCATGCCGATATCGTTGCGGCCGAGGTCGAGCAGCATCAGGTGCTCGGCGCGCTCCTTCGGGTCGGCCAGCAGTTCGGCTTCCAGCGCCTTGTCATGCTCCGGCGTGGTGCCGCGCGGGCGGGTGCCGGCCAATGGCCGCACCGTGACCTCCTGGTTGCGCAGCCGCACCAGGATTTCCGGCGAGGCGCCGACCGCGGCGAATCCGCCGAAATCGCAGAAGAACAGGAAGGGCGCCGGGTTGATGCGGCGCAGCGCTCGGTACAGCGAAAACGGCGGCAGCGCGAAGGGCGCCGAAAAGCGCTGGCTCGGCACCACCTGGAAGCAGTCGCCGGCGCGGATGTATTCCTTGGCCCGCTCCACCACGGCCATGAAGCCTTCCTTGGTGAAGTTGGAGACCGGCGGCGGCGCCGGCGGCAGGGAAACCGGTGCGGCCGGGCGCGGCAGCGGCCGGTCCAGTGCGGCCTCGGCCTCGTCCAGCCGGGCCATGGCGCTGTCCCACGCCGCCTGTGGCTCGCCGGACCAGACGGGGGCGCAGAGCGTCAGCGTATCCCGCACATGGTCGAACACCGCGATCATCGTCGGCCGTGCCAGCACCGCTTCGGGAATGCCCAGCAGGTCCGGGTTGCCATCCGGCAGCGTCTCGATATGCCGGACCATGTCGTAGCCGAGATAGCCGAACAGCCCGGCCGCGATCGGCGGCAGCCCGGCGGGCAGCGGCATCTGGCATTCCGCGATCAGCGCCCGCAGAGCAGCCATCGGCGCGGCGGCCTCGGCGACGAAGGCATGCGGCGCGCCCAGCGCCTGGCGGTTCAGCTCCGCCTGGCCATCGCGGCAGCGCCACACCAAGTCTGGAGCCCAGGCAATGGCGGAATAGCGGCCCCGCGCGGCGCCGCCCTCCACGCTTTCAAACAAAAAACTGTTGGGCAGGCCGTGCGCCAGCTTCAGGAAGGCGCCGACCGGCGTGTCCAGGTCCGCCACGCGCTCACGCCACAGCAGCTGGCCCTGCCCCGAGGCAAGAGCGGCGCTGAAGCTGGCGAAATCGGTGTGCGGCATGGGAAGGCTCAGGCTCCTTGGAGGGGCGGCGGGTCAGGGCTGCGCGAGCTGGTCCAGCAGGCGCTGGTTGATGCGGACACCGGCGCGGCTGCGCAGGGCGGCGACGTACTGCGCCTCCAGGTCCTGCGCGATGCTCTGCTCGGTCTCCGCCATGACGCGGGCCAGGGCGGCCGGGTCGGCGGCGGGGTCGGGGGCGGTGATCTCGGTCACCTGGGCCACGACGAAGCCGTCGCGGGTCTCCACCATGGTGGCCTCGTTCAGCGGCAGGTCGAACAGCGGGGCGCGCAGCTCCGGCGGAATGGTCTCCAGCGCCTGTTCCTGGCGGACCACGCCACCCACTTCGCGGGCGCCCAGGCCGGCGGTGGCGGCGGCCTCGGTCAGCTTCTGGCCGCCCTTCACCGCGGCCAGCAAGGCGGCGGCGCGTTCTTCCTGGGCGCGGCGGCGCGCATCGGCGGTCCAGGCCGCCAGCACATCCGCCTGCACCAGCTCGAACGGCTTCAGCGCCGGCGCGGCGATATCGGTCACCTGCACCGCCAGGAAGCCGACATCCTGGGTTTCCGCCAGCCGAGGCGGGGTGTTGCGCTCGGCCGCGAAGACGCCGCGCAGCACGGCCTCGCGCGCGGCTTCCACCACCGGCAGCTCCACCACCTTGCCGTCCTCGGCATGGCCGGTGCTGTCGGTGCGCAGCGTCGCCAGCCCCAGGCTGAAGCGCTGGGCGACATCCGCCAGGCTGTCGCCACCAGCCAGCGCGTCCTCCACCTTGTTCGCGCGCTCGAAGGCCAGGTCGGCGGCCTTTTCGCTGGCCAGGTCCTGGCGCAGCTCGTCATGCACGGCAGCCAGCGCCCGAGAGGTCGGCGGCTCCACGCTGGCCACGCGCAGCACATGCCAACCGAAATCGGTCTGTACCGGGGCGGTGACGCCGCCGGCCGGGGTGGCGAAGGCGGCCTCGGCCAGGGCCGGGAAGGGCAGGCCGGCGCGGTCGATGGCGCCGAGTTCCAGCGCCTGGCCCTCGGCTGCCTCGGCCGCGGCGGTGATGGTGGCGAAGGTTGCGCCCGGGGCGCGCCAGGCGGCGGCGATTTCCTTGGCCTTGTCCTCATCCTGCAGCAGCGCCTGTTCCAGCACGCGCTTTTCCGGCGTTTCGTACTGGGTGCGGCGCTGTTCGTAGGCCTGGGTGATCTCCGCCTCGGAGACCTGGATTTCCCGCTGGATGATGGCGGCGGTCAGCACGGCCACGGTGGCTTCGCGGTATTCCGGCGTGGAAAACCGGTCCGGGTTGTTCTCATGGTAGCGGCGCAGCGCGGCTTCGTCCGGCGTGGCCGGGGCCGCCGCCTGGGCCAGCGGCAGGGCGACGATCTGCGCGGCGCGCTGTTCGCCCACCCAGCGATACAGCCGCTCGCCCAGCACCGCCGGCGGCTCGGCGCCGGCGCGGACGCTGTTGGCCAGCTGCTGGCGGCCCAGGTCGGCGCGGACCAGGGCGATGAACTGCGGCTCGGCCAGTTCGCTGCTGCGCAGGAAGCTTTCCATCATCGGGCGGGAGAAGCCGCCGTCGCCGCCGCGGAAGGCGGGGATGGCCCGCACATAGGCCCGCACCGCGTCGTCCGGTACGGCAATGCGCAGGCGCTCCTGCTCGATGCGGAGGACGCGGTCATTCACCAGGGCCTCGACCGATTGTTCGGCCACCATGCGGCGAACCCGGGGATCAGCCTCGAACTGCGGTCCCGCCTGGCGCTGGATGCGCTGGAGCTCCCGCCGCATCGACAGCTGGGCTTCCTCCATATCCACCTCGCGGCCGCCGACCTTGGCCACCGCCGTGTCCCGGTTGAGGTTGCGAACCATGTCGCCGACGCCCCAGATGGCGAACGAGAGCACCAGCAGGACGAAGAGGGCCTTGGCGACCCAGGTGGCGGCAAGGCGACGGAGGGCTGTGAGCATGCGTGACCCGGCGGGTTGGAGTGGGCATGCCCATAGCGGAGCAGCGGCCGGTTGCCAAACTTTGGCGCGTTGACTACCGGAGAGGCGACGCATGGGAGACGAAATCATGACCCCCGGAATTCGGCCGCTGATCGCCGGCAACTGGAAGATGAACAGCCTGGTGCGCGAGGCGGTGGACCTGGCGAAGGCCATTGTGGCCGGTGCCGGCAGCGTCAAGACCGAATTGCTGGTCTGCCCGCCCTTTCCCTATGTGGCAGGGCTGGCCGGCATGCTGGCGGGTAGCACCGTGGCGGTGGGCGCGCAGGACTGCCACGCGCAGGTGAAGGGCGCCCATACCGGCGACGTGGCCGCGGCCATGCTGAAGGATTGCGGCGCCAGCTACGTCATCCTCGGCCATTCCGAGCGCCGGGCCGACCACGGCGAGACCGACGCCATGGTGCAGGCCAAGGCCGCCGCGGCCATCGCCGCCGGGCTGGTGCCGATTGTCTGCGTCGGCGAGACCCTGGCCCAGCGCGAAGCTGGGCAGGCCCTGGCGGTGGTGCACGGCCAGTTGAGCGGCAGCTTGCCGGAGGGGTTCGTCGCCGCCGGCGGCGTGGTGGCCTATGAGCCGGTCTGGGCCATCGGCACCGGGTTGACGCCGACCGAGGCAGACATCGCGGCGGTGCATGCGGCAATGCGGGCGCAGGTGGGCGCGACGACCCGGCTGCTGTATGGCGGCAGCATGAAGCCGGGCAACGCGGCGGCGATCTTGGCGCTGCCGAATGTGGATGGCGGGCTGATCGGCGGCGCGGCGCTGGTGGCGGCGGATTTCCTGGCCATTGCGAAGGCGGCGGGCTAGCCCCGTCCACCCGTCATGCCCGGGCTTGTCCCGGGCACCCACGCCTCGTCGTAGGCTCGAATTGACGAATGAGGGCCGCTATCGTTCTGGTCCCTGCGCCACCTGCAAAGTTGGCCGAGCAGTCGCTTCATGGATTGAAGCCCGGCTTCACGCCTTGCCACCCGCGCCCACCCATGCGGGGATGATCTCATGCCAGGCGGCTGGGTTTACATCATGACCAATAGGCCGAACGGCACGCTGTATGTCGGCGTGACCAGCGACCTGGCGCGCCGAGCTTGGGAGCACCGTGAAGGCGTGGCCGAAGGCTTCACCAAGCGCTACGGGCTAAAGCGGCTGGTGTTCACGGAATGGCACGACGACATCAGCGCCGCGATCCAGCGCGAAAAGAACATGAAGCACTGGCGACGGGCCTGGAAGGTGAGGCTCATCCTGGACGCCAATCCAGGTTGGGATGACCTTTACGGCCGTCTGGTGTAGCCCCGGAGGTGAGGCGTGGGTGGCCGGGACAAGCCCGGCCATAACATTCGTGGGGCTGGCCATCCGCCGCACTCCCCGCTAAAAGCCCGCCTTCCCGAGGGTTCCCATGGCCACCGTCCTTCTTGTCCTGCACCTGTTCGTCACCCTGGCGCTGATCGGCGTCGTCCTGCTGCAGCGCAGCGAGGGCGGCGGGTTGGGCATCGGCTCCTCCCAGGGCATGGGCAACTTCATGTCCGGCCGTGGCACCGCCAACCTGTTGACGCGCACCACCGCCATCCTCGGCACCGCCTTCTTCGCGCTGTCGCTGACCCTGGCCATCCTCAACCGCGGCACCGCGCTGCCGGTCAGCATCCTGGATGCGCCGGCCGGCACGGCGACCACGGCGCCGACGCTGCCCGCGGCCCCGGCCGCCCCGAGCGTCCCGACCAACTGAGCCAGCCTGGCCGGTGCCGTCAGGCGCCGGCAACCGCCACGCGCTCGTGCCGGCCCAGGCCCACCGCCGAGTCGCACGTCAGCCGTCCGAATAATCCCAGCAATCCAGCCGCATGCCGGCCCCGCGCAACGTGCGGGTAGCCTTGGCGTGCCGCGCACCTTATGAGGGGCGTCCATGGCGCGGTTCGTATTCATCACCGGCGGCGTGGTCTCCTCCCTCGGCAAGGGCATTGCAGCGGCGTCGCTCGCGGCGACACTGCAAGCCCGTGGCTACAAGGTGAGGCTCCGCAAGCTCGACCCCTATCTCAACGTGGATCCGGGGACGATGTCCCCGCTTCAGCACGGCGAGGTCTTCGTGACCGATGACGGGGCGGAAACCGACCTCGACCTCGGCCACTACGAAAGATTCACCGGAGTCCACGCCACCAAGGCGGATAACTGGACCACCGGGCGAATCTACTCCGAGGTGATCGCGGCCGAGCGCCGCGGCGACTACCTCGGCGGGACCGTGCAGGTCATTCCGCACATCACCGACAAGATCAAGGAAGGCATCCAGGCGGATACCGACAGCCTGGATTTCGTCCTGGTGGAGATCGGCGGCACCGTCGGCGACATCGAATCGCTGCCCTTCCTGGAAGCCATCCGCCAGCTGGCGAATGAGTTGGGGCCGACCCGCAGCCTGTTCATGCACCTGACGCTGGTGCCCTACATCCCCGCCGCCGGCGAACTGAAGACCAAACCCACACAGCATTCCGTGAAGGAATTGCTGGGCGTTGGCATCCAGCCGCAGATCCTGCTGTGCCGCTGCGACCGGCCGATTCCGGAGAATGAGCGCAAGAAGATCGCGCTGTTCTGCAACGTGCGGCCGGAAAGCGTCATCCCCGCGCTGGATTGCAGCACCATCTACGAAGTGCCGCTGAACTACCACGCCGAGGGGTTGGACCGCGAAGTGCTGCGGCACTTCAACCTGTCCTTCTATGGCGAGCCGGACATGCGCCGCTGGGAGCGGGTGGTGAAGTCCATCCACAACCCGGAAGGCGAGGTCACCGTCGCCGTGGTCGGCAAGTACACCGGCCTGCTGGACGCCTACAAAAGCCTGGGCGAGGCGCTGGCCCATGGCGGCTTCGCCCACAACGTGAAGGTCAAGCTGGACTGGGTCGACTCGGAGGTCTTCGAGGCCGGCGATGGCGAGGCGGTGGCGCGGCTGGAAGGCGTCAACGGGATCCTGGTGCCCGGCGGCTTCGGCGAGCGTGGCACCGGCGGCAAGATCGAGGCGGTGCGCTTTGCCCGCGAGAAAAAGGTGCCGTTCTTCGGTATCTGCTTCGGCATGCAGATGGCGGTCATCGAGGCGGCGCGGAACCTGGTGGGGCTGAAGGGCGCCAGCAGCACCGAATTCGGCCCCTGCGCCGACCCGGTGGTGGGGCTGCTGACAGAGTGGCTGCGTGGCAACCAGGTGGAGCGGCGCAATGCCAGCGGCGACCTGGGCGGCACCATGCGGCTGGGCGCCTATTCGGCCCACCTGGCAGAGGACAGCTTGGTCCGGGCGGTCTATGGCCAGGCCGATATCGAGGAACGCCATCGCCACCGCTATGAAGTCAACGTGAACTACAAGGAACGGCTGGAAGCCGCCGGCCTGCGGTTTTCCGGGATGTCGCCGGATGGCGAACTGCCGGAGATCGTCGAATATCCCGACCATCCCTGGTTCATCGGCGTGCAGTTCCACCCGGAACTGAAGTCCAAGCCGTTCGAGCCGCACCCGTTGTTTGCCGGCTTCATCGGCGCGGCGGTGCGGCAGGCGAGGTTGGTTTAGCTGTTGCCTGTCCGCGCCGGATTACTCCCGGCCGCGGCGGGCAAGCCGGCCACGCCACCCACCGCAGTGGCGCCGGCGGCCACCTCACGGGCACATCCGTAAGGGCCGGAAAAGCCGGTTTCCCTGCCTCCGGCGCGCCTGCCGGTACGCGTCGCGCAACCACCGCTTGACGTGGCCCCCTGGGTGCGGCGCAGTACCAACACCTAGCGGAGGAAAATACTGATGTCGCGCCGTTACGCCCTGTTGACCTTGCCGCTGCTGCTAGCCGCCGGCTGTGCCCAGATGACCCAAGAACCTGGCCGGGACCGCGCCAGCCAAAGCCCCGCCGCCCGTTTTGCTGGCAGCGTCGAGTCGTCCGACCACGCCATGGAAACCGCGATCGGCCGCATGGAAGCCTTCGAGCGCCTGGCCAGCCGCGAGGACAGCGCCATCGGCTATGCCGTAGGCACCAATACCGCGCCGCAGCTGTTGCCCGCGGGGGGCGGGGTGGCCGAGACCGCCGGCCGCTTGCTGGCGCCAGCCTTCACCGCGCTGGGCGACTACGGCCATATCCTGGCCCAGGCCGCGGCGATGCGGCCGATCCAGGCCAAGCAGAGCCCCTCCGGCGCCGATCTGGCCGCCGCCGCCGGCAAGGCGCTGGACGAGTTGGCGGCCTCTGCCCGGGTGACGGTGGCTCCGGCGGTTCGCACCGCCGGCCTGGCCGCCATCGCCAGCCTGGCCGACCTGCCGGAACAGCTGACCAAGAACGCCGGCAGCCGGCCGTCCCTGGCCACCGTGGTCAGCCAGGCCGACCCGCAGGTGAAGGCCCTGGTGGTGATGCTGCAGGCCGTGATCGGCGGCACCACCGAAACCGGCGTGCGCGCGGTGATCCGCAGCCGCCGGATGGCGCTGGACACGACGCAGGCGCGCTTCCTGGCCGCCGTGCGGGCAGACCGCACGGCTGGCCCGGCGGACCGCTACGCCATCTTCCGCACTGTCGCCGAACTGCGCGAGGGTGACCCGGCCCAGGGCACGCTGGCGCAGGTGCACTCGCTGCTCGGCTCGCTGGGCCAGGCGCATGATGCGCTGGACGAAGGCGCCGCCGATGCCGATGCCAAGGTGGCAGGCTTCGAGGCTTCGGTGGACCGGCTGACGGCGCTGGGCGAGCAGACCCGCCGCGCCGGGCAGTAACCCGAAGGGGGGCGCTGCCCCCCCTTTTTCCGGACGGATAGGCTGATCTGCGCTGACTGAAGCGATCCCGTTTCGGCTGCCCCTTGCCGCGGCGGCCGGGCCGGCCTATGCGCGCGGCAACACGCATTCGCCGGAGAACACGCAGCATGGCTTCCATCGCCGATATCATCGCCCGGGAAATCCTGGACAGCCGCGGCAACCCGACCGTGGAGGCCGAGGTCATCCTCGATTCCGGCGCTTCCGGCCGCGCTGCGGTGCCGTCCGGTGCCTCCACCGGCGCGCATGAGGCGGTGGAACTGCGCGACGGCGACAAGTCCCGCTACGGCGGCAAGGGCGTGCTGAAGGCCGTCGCCGCGGTGGAAGGCGAGATCTTCGACGCCATCGGCGGCATGGACCCGGCCGAACAGGTCAAGATCGACGAACTGATGATCGAGCTGGACGGCACGCCGAACAAGGCGCGGCTCGGTGCCAATGCCATCCTGGCGGTCAGCCTGGCGGTGGCCAAGGCGGCGGCCGAGGATCACGGCCTACCGCTGTACCGCTATGTCGGCGGCGCCTTTGCCCGCACCCTGCCGGTGCCGATGATGAACATCATCAATGGCGGCCAGCATGCCGACAACCCGATCGACATCCAGGAGTTCATGATCATGCCGGTGAATGCCGGCACGTCCGCCGATGCGGCGCGGATCGGCGCCGAATGCTTCGCCAGCCTGAAGCGGGCGCTGCACGACGCCCACCACAACACCAATGTCGGTGACGAGGGCGGCTTCGCGCCGAACATCGGCAGCGCGGATGAGGCGCTGGGCTTCATCGCCAAGGCCTGCGAGGCCGCCGGCCACAAGGTGGGCGAGGACATCATGTTCGCGCTGGACTGCGCCAGCACCGAGTTCTTCCATGACGGCGTGTACAAGATGGACGGCGAGGGCAAGTCCTTCGACGCCGGCGGCATGGTGGACTACCTGGCCGCGCTCTGCGCCAAGTGGCCGATCGTCAGCATCGAGGACGGCATGTCCGAGGATGACTGGGCCGGCTGGAAGCTGCTGACCGAGCGCCTGGGCGGCAAGGTGCAGTTGGTGGGCGACGACCTGTTCGTGACCAACCCGGAGCGTCTGCGCCAGGGCATCGCCACCGGCACGGCCAACTCCATCCTGGTCAAGGTCAACCAGATCGGCACACTCACGGAAACGCTGGAAGCGGTGGAGATGGCCCACCGTGCCGGCTACACGGCGGTGATGAGCCACCGGTCCGGCGAGACCGAGGACAGCACCATCGCCGACCTGGCGGTGGCGACCAATTGCGGGCAGATCAAGACCGGCTCGCTCAGCCGCTCCGACCGCTTGGCCAAGTACAACCAGCTGATCCGCATTGAGCAGAATCTCGGCCCGGCCGCGCGTTACGCCGGCCGTACCATCCTCAAGCGGTAGCAGGCCGTCCCCGGCGGAGCGCAAAAGCGTTCCGCCGGTTAAGGGCAGGTGAGCGCGACTCGTTGAATTCCGTCGTTCTCACGCGATCGATGCTTGCCAATCGGGCGCGATGCTGATTCCTTGGGGCCGTCGCCACCAGGAAGCCATTTTTCGCGCATGCATCCGGTTTTCGGAAAAATTGGCCGTTGGGTGGCGCGTGCGCTGATGGCCGTGGTGCCGCCTACGTGTGCGATCGGCCTCTGCGCGGCGATTGCCTGGAACACCGTGCATGGCGAGCGCGGGACGCTCGCGGCCGAGGCCAAGCGGCTGGAAATCAGCAACGCGCGGGTGCGGCTGGCCCGGCTGAACGACGAGCGGCAGCAATTGGAGAACCGGGTCAACAGCCTGCGCGGCGAGACCCTGGACCTGGACCTGCTGGACGAGCGCGCCCGCAAGCTGCTGAACCAGTTCGGCCGGGATGAGCTCGTGATCCCCTACCCGCCGGGCCAGCACCTGCAATAGCAGGCGGCCCGAAGGCGGCCGGTGCTGACCTCGAAATTTCTGTGTTTGGCCGCCCGGTGCCGGCTGCGGAGCAAAACTGCGCCCGGATAGCGGCTTCCTTTCCGATTCTTGCGTGTCGGCGGCGGGGCGCATAGCGGTATTGCGAGGAGCCGTTTTCGGCATCCAATGGCGTTAACTACAATGCAGTTAAACTCTCTACCGCATTGCACAATAACGCTTTTTCTCGTTGCTCCCGCGCTTGCGCCTCCGCAAACTCGACCTTAAGTCGTGACGACTACCGCAGATCGCATAGGGGAGGGACCGCATGGTTCAGGCTGCCGAGAGCGCCACCACCAAGCGTCGGGCCAAGGGCTCCAACCGGGAACCGGTGCTGTCCAAGGAGCAATGGCAGCAGGCCTACCGCGACATGCTGCTGATTCGCCGCTTCGAGGAAAAGGCTGGCCAACTCTACGGCATGGGTCTGATCGGCGGCTTCTGCCACCTGTATATCGGCCAGGAAGCCGTCGTCGTCGGCATGCAGATGTGCCTGGAAAAGGGCGACCAGGTTGTCACCAGCTACCGCGACCACGGCCATATGCTGGCCACCGGCATGGAAGCGCGCGGCGTGATGGCCGAACTCACCGGCCGGGCCGGCGGCTACAGCCGCGGCAAGGGCGGCTCCATGCATATGTTCAGCCGCGAGAAGGGTTTTTATGGTGGCCACGGCATCGTGGGCGCCCAGGTTTCTATCGGCGCCGGGCTCGGCTTCGCCAACTGGTATCGCGGCAACAAGGGCGTGGCGGTGGCCTATTTCGGTGAGGGCGCCAGCAACCAGGGCCAGTGCTTCGAGAGCTTCAACCTGGCGGCGCTGCTGAAGCTGCCGGTGATCTTCGTGATCGAGAACAACAAGTACGGCATGGGCACGAGCGTGGAGCGCGCCAGCGCCTCGAAGGACCTGTCCAAGAACGCCTCCCCCTGGGGCATCCCGGGCGAGCAGGTGGACGGCATGAGCGTCTCCGCCGTGAAGGAAGCCGGCGAGCGCGCGGCGCAGTACTGCCGCGAGGGCCGCGGCCCCTATCTGCTGGAGATGAAGACCTATCGCTACCGCGGCCATTCCATGTCCGACCCCGCGAAGTACCGGACGCGCGAGGAAGTGCAGAAGATGCGCGAGCAGCATGACTGCATCGAGACCGCGCGCACGACGCTGCTGGAACTGGCGGTGACCGAGGCGGAACTGAAGAAGATCGACGACGAGGTGAAGGTGATCGTGCAGGACGCGGCGGACTTCGCCCAGGCCAGCCCGGAGCCCGACGAGGCCGAGTTGTGGACCGACGTGCTGTTGGAGGCGAAGTAGCATGGCGACCGCGATTTTGATGCCGGCGCTGAGCCCGACCATGACCGAGGGCAAGCTGGCGCGCTGGCTCAAGAAGGAAGGCGATGCGGTGAAGTCTGGCGATGTGCTCGCCGAGATTGAGACCGACAAGGCCACGATGGAAGTGGAAGCCGTGGATGAGGGGATACTGACCCGCATCATCGTGCCCGAGGGTACCGAGGGCGTGGCGGTGAACAGCCCGATTGCCGAGCTGAACGGCGGCGCCGGCGAAGCGGCGCCCGCGCCTGCCGCCAGGCCGGAACCCGCGCCGGCCCCGGCCGCTGCTGCCCCGCAGGCGCCTGCGGCGGTCGCGGCTGCGCCCGAGAAGGACTGGGGCGAGACCAAGCCGACGACGGTGCGCGAAGCGCTGCGCGACGCCATGGCCGCCGAGATGCGCCGCGACGCTGACGTGTTCCTGATGGGCGAGGAAGTCGCGCAGTACCAGGGCGCCTACAAGATCAGCCAGGGCCTGCTGGACGAATTCGGTGCCAAGCGCGTCATCGACACCCCGATCACCGAGCATGGTTTTACCGGCATGGCGGTGGGCGCGGCGATGACCGGGCTGAAGCCGATCGTCGAGTTCATGACCTTCAACTTCTCGATGCAGGCGATCGACCACATCATCAACAGCGCGGCGAAGACGCTGTACATGAGCGGCGGCCAGCTGGGCTGCCCCATCGTGTTCCGCGGCCCGAACGGCGCCGCAAGCCGCGTGGCCGCGCAGCACAGCCAGTGTTATGCGAGTTGGTACGCGCATGTGCCGGGCCTGAAGGTGGTGGCACCCTGGAGCGCGGCCGACGCCAAGGGCCTGCTGCGCGCCGCCATCCGCGACCCGAACCCGGTGATCTTCCTGGAAAACGAGATCCTCTATGGCCAGACCTTTGACTGCCCGGTGGATGAGGATTTCATCCTGCCCATCAGCCAGGCCAAGGTCGAGCGCGTCGGCAAGGACGTGACCCTGGTCGCCTATTCCATCGCCGTGTCCTGGGCGATGAGCGCGGCTGAGGAACTGGCCAAGCAGGGCATCGAGGCCGAGGTCATCAACCTGCGCAGCATCCGTCCGCTGGATGTCGAGACCATCGTAGCCAGCGTGAAGAAGACCCACCGCCTGGTGACCGTGGAGGAAGGCTGGCCCTACGCCAATATCGGCACGGAAGTGGCGATGCAGGTGACCGAGGCCGCCTGGGACTGGCTGGACGCGCCGCCGGTGCGGGTCTGCGGCAAGGACATCCCGATGCCCTACGCCGCCAACCTGGAAAAGCTGGCGCTGCCGACGGTGCCGGAGATTGTCGAAGCCGCGAAACGCGTGACGTACAAGTAAGGGGGCGCGCACCATGGCCACGAACATCCTGATGCCCGCCCTGAGCCCGACCATGACGGAGGGCACGCTCGCGCGCTGGCTGAAGAAGGAAGGCGAGACGGTCAAGGCCGGCGACATCATCGCCGAGATCGAGACCGACAAGGCGACCATGGAAGTGGAAGCCGTGGACGAGGGCGTGCTGGGGAAGATCCTGGTGCCCGATGGGACCGCCGGCGTGCAGGTGAACCAGCCCATCGCGGTGCTGGTGGAAGCCGGGGAGGCAGCGCCGACCGGCGCCGCACCGGCGGCCGCGAAGCCCGCCGCGGCACCAGTTGCCGAAGTCTCGGCGCCGGCGCCCGTCCAGGCTTCTGCGCCAGCCCCAGCGGCGGCGCCCGCCGCCAATGGCGCCAACGGTACCCATGTCTTCGCCAGCCCGCTGGCGCGGCGCATGGCGGCGCAGGCCGGCGTGGACCTGGCCGGCGTGCAGGGCAGCGGGCCCAACGGGCGCATCGTGAAGGCGGATGTGGAAGCCGCCATGGGTCGCCCCAAGGCCGCGCCTGTGGTCGCACCCGCCCCGGCTGCCGCCGCCCCGGCGCCGAAGGCCCCCGCGCCGGTCATCACCGCCCCGCACAGCGCGGTGCCGCACAGCAGCATCCGCAAGGTCATCGCTCGCCGCCTGAGCGAGGCGAAGCAGACCATCCCGCATTTCTACGTCTCGATGGATATCGAGATCGACGCGCTGCTGAAGCTGCGCGCTGATCTCAACGCGAAGTCGCCGAAGGATGGCCCTGCCAGTTTCAAGCTGTCGGTCAACGACCTGGTCATCAAGGCCACCGCCGTGGCGCTGCGCCGCTTCCCCACGGTGAACGCCAGCTGGACCGATGACGCGATGATCCACTACGCCGATGTCGATATCAGCATCGCCGTCTCGACGCCGACCGGCCTGATCACGCCGATCATCCGCAAGGCGGATACCAAGGGCCTGGCGGCGATCAGCAACGAGATGAAGGACCTGGCGGCCCGCGCCAAGGCCGGCAAGCTGAAGCCCGAGGAGTTCCAGGGCGGTGGCTTCAGCATCTCCAACATGGGCATGTATGGCGTCAGCAACTTCAGCGCCATCATTAACCCTCCCCAGGCCGGCATCCTGGCGGTTGCCGCCGGGCAGCAGCGCCCGGTGGTGAAGGACGGCGCGCTGGCGGTGGCCACCGTGATGACCTGCACGCTCAGCGTGGACCATCGCGTCATCGATGGCGCGCTGGCCGCGGAGTTCATCCAGGCGCTGAAGGGCATCATCGAGGAACCGCTGAGCCTGATGCTGTGACGGCGCCCGCGGCGTACACCCTGCGCGACGCCACCCCGGCCGACGTGGCCGAGGTGCATCGCCTGGTGCGCGGCCTGGCCGAGTATGAGCGCAAGCTCGACAAGTTCACCGCCACGCCGGCGGACTACCACCGCGTGCTGTTCGGCCCGCGCCCCTACGCCCAGGCCATTGTCGCCGAGGCCCAAGGCCGCGTGGTCGGCGTGGCGCTGTACCACACCACCATCAGCACGTTTACCTGCCACCCCGGCTACTTCCTGGAAGACCTCTTCATCGAGGCCGAGCATCGCGGCTCCGGCCTCGGCCGGGCGTTGTTCGCGGAACTGGCGCGGCGGCTGAACGCCGAGGGCGGCAAGCAGATCGACTGGCGCGTGCTGAAGTGGAACGCGCCGTCCATCGCCTTCTATCAACGCCTGGGCGCCAAGGGCGACCCGGGCGAGTGGGACATGATGAGCCTTTCCGGCGACGCCCTGGCGCGCCTGACGGCCTGATACGGAGCAACACGATGGCCGAGACGCAGTCCTTCGACATCATCATCCTCGGCGGCGGCCCCGGCGGCTATGTCGCGGCCATCCGTGCCTCGCAGCTCGGCATGAAGGCCGCGGTGGTGGAGCGCGAGAACCTAGGCGGCATCTGCCTGAACTGGGGCTGCATCCCGACCAAGGCGCTGCTGCGCGCCTCCGAGATCAACCACCTGCTGCACAACCTCGGCCCCTATGGGTTCAGTGCCGACAACGTGAAGTTCGACTTCACCGCCGTCATCAAGCGCAGCCGCGCCGTCAGCAAGCAGCTGACCGATGGCGTGAAGTTCCTGATGAAGAAGCACAAGATCACGGTGTTCGACGGCAGCGGCAAGCTGGCAGGCAAGAACCGCCTCTCCGTGACCAAGGACGGCAAGCCGGTGGCGGAGCTGACCGCGCCGCACATCATCCTGGCCACCGGCGCCCGCGCCCGGGTCATCCCGGGCATCGAGCCGGACGGCAAGCTCATCTGGTCCTACCGCGAGGCCTTGGTGCCCACCGCGATGCCCAAGCGCCTGGTCGTCATCGGCTCCGGCGCCATCGGCAGCGAGTTCGCCAGCTTCTACCTGAACATGGGCGCCGAGGTGACGCTGGTAGAAGTGATGGACCGCATCCTGCCGGTCGAGGACGCCGAGATCAGCGCCTTCGTGCAGAAATCCTTCACCAAGCAGGGCATGAAGGTGCTGACCGGGGTGAAGGTGCAGGGCGTCCGCAAGGAAGGCGAGAGCTGCACCGTCGTCATCGAGGCCGCCGGCAAGGTCACGGAAATCAAGGCGGATCGCGTCATCTCGGCGGTCGGCATCGTCGGCAATGTCGAGGACATCGGCCTGGAGGGCACCGCCATCAAGGTGGAGCGCACCCACATCCTGGTGGACGAGTTCTCCCGCACCGGGGAGCCTGGGGTCTATGCCATCGGCGACCTGACCGGCCCGCCTTGGCTGGCGCACAAGGCGATGCATGAGGCGGTGGTCTGCGTCGAGGCCATCGCCGGCAAGCATCCGCACCCGATGGACACCGGCAACATCCCCGGCTGCACCTATTGCCGCCCGCAGGTGGCCAGCGTCGGCCTGACCGAGGCAGCCGCCAAGGCGAAAGGCCACGAGGTCAAGGTTGGCCGCTTCCCCTTCATCGGCAACGGCAAGGCCATTGCGATGGGCGAGGTCGAGGGCATGATCAAGACCATCTTCGATGCCAAGACCGGCGAGATGCTGGGTGCCCACATGGTCGGCCCGGAAGTGACCGAGATGATCCAGGGCTACACCATCGCCCGCGGCATGGAGACCACCGAGGCCGAGCTGATGCACACGATCTTCCCGCATCCCACGGTTTCGGAAACCATGCACGAGGCGGTGCTGGACGCCTACGGGATGGCACTCCATATCTAGCGGACTGGCGCGGTCACCTGACCGGGCCGGGCGCCCGACCGGGCGGCGACATAGCCGGTCCGGCGGATGCCGGCGCCCGGCGACCGAGGTAGGACCATGACGCGCATCGAGGTTGATCACCGGGTTCGCCACCCGGAGAAGGCACATCGGCCGGATAACCCCATCCAGCGGAAGCCCGCCTGGATCCGGGTGAAGGCCCCCACCAGCCCGATCTACCATCAGACCCACGCGCTGATGCGGGAGAATGGGCTGACCACGGTGTGCGAGGAAGCCGCCTGCCCGAATATCGGCGAATGCTGGTCGCAGCGCCACGCCACCATGATGATCATGGGCGAGACCTGCACCCGCGCCTGCAGCTTCTGCAACGTCGCCACCGGCATGCCGCGGGCGCTGGAGGCGGATGAGCCGGAGCGCGTGGCCGATGCGGTGGCCAAGCTCGGCCTGCGCCATGTCGTCATCACGTCAGTGGACCGCGATGACCTGAAGGATGGCGGCGCCGAGCATTTCGCCCGCACCATCCGCGCCATCCGCGAAGCGGCGCCCACGACCACCATCGAGGTGCTGACGCCCGACTTCCTGCGCAAGGACGGCGCGCTGGAGGTGGTGGCCGAGGCCCGGCCGGACGTGTTCAACCACAACCTGGAAACCGTGCCGCGGCTGTACCCCACCATCCGCCCCGGTGCGCGCTACTACCAGAGCCTGCGCCTGCTGGACCGCGTCAAGCAGCTGGACCCCACCATCTTCACCAAGTCCGGGCTGATGGTGGGCCTGGGCGAGGAACGCCCCGAGGTCGGCCAGGTCATGGACGATTTGCGCATGGCGGAGGTGGACTTCCTGACCATTGGGCAATACCTGCAACCCACGGTGAAACACGCCGCCGTCGCCCGCTTCTGGGAGCCGGAGGCCTTCGAGGAACTGGCCGGGATGGCGCGCGCCAAGGGATTTCTGCTGGTTTCCGCCACGCCGCTGACCCGCAGCAGCTATCACGCCGATGCTGACTTTGCCGCGCTGAAGGCGGCTCGGCTCGCCCGCCAGTAATGCCGACGCACGCCGAAAAGCGCCTGCTGCGGTATTCGCCGGAGCAGATGTTCGACCTGGTTGCGGATGTGAAGCGCTACCCGGAATTCCTGCCGTGGTGCGTGGGGGCGCGGGTGGTTTCGGCCACCCCGCAGGAGTTGGTTGCCGACCTGACCATCGGCTTCAAGCTGTTCCGCGAGAATTTCCGCAGCAACGTCCTGCTGGAACGGCCAGGCCATGTGCACGTGAAATACCTGAACGGGCCATTCAAATACCTTAACAATCATTGGCGCTTCACCGCGACCCCAACGGGCTGCGAGGTGGAATTCTTCGTCGATTTCGAGTTTCGTTCCCGTTTGTTGCAAGCGGTTATTGGTACTGTGTTCAATGAAGCGGTACGCTTGATGGTGCGTGCCTTCGAGCGGCGGGCAATGCAGTTGTATGGCCGCGACACTGCACACATCGTTCCGCGGGCGGCGACCTAACCCTAATAAGAAATTAATGCATAAAGTCTTTATCGCGCGTTAGTGTTCTGCCCGTCCCGATGGGCGGAGGTCTGCGACATGGGCTTGATCATCAAGCTGCTGGTGTTGATCGTGGCGGCCGGCGTTGCGGCCAAGTACGGCCTGTTCGACCTGTTGCAGACCGAGGTGCGGCAGGTGGCGCAAACCACCGGTGCCAGCCCTGCCGAGGTGGAAAAGCTCACCGACTTCTCCAGCTACCTGTCGATTTCCCGGCTGTATGAACTGGTGGGTAGCCTGCCCCCGCCGTTCGGGTCATGGGGCAAGCTGGACACCTCCAAAAACCTCTGGCCCATGGGACGGCAGGCTGATTCAATCCTGATCTGTTGAGCGGAGCAGCGGCGATGGCGGGGCAACTGGGCTTCTTCGACATGTCGGATCGTCTGCGGGAGTTGTCGGCCAAGGGCGATGA
>CANBNK010000006.1 GCA_947371015.1 Acetobacteraceae bacterium
GCTTCATGGGCGGCGTGCCCGGCCTGGATGTCCGCGGCGACCTGAAGGACATCAAGGCGCCGACGCTGGTGGTGAACACCGATGCCAGCGGCATCGACGGCATGGACGCGACCTTGGCCTGGCAGCGGCAGATCAAGGGCAGCGAGTTGATGATCGTGCCGGGCGACAGCTACCACGTCGCCGCAAGCCACCCCGAGCAATGCGCTGCGGCGACGGTGGAGTTCATTCGCAGAAGGGGCGTGCAAGCATGACCGCCCCGATGGTCGGAGCGCCGCAGGCGCGGAGAACTGAATCGGAGGCGCGACTATGACCTGGGAACCGGAATTGGCGGAACTCCGCCATCGCGAAGCGCTGGCCAAGCGCATGGGCGGCGCCGACAAGGTGGCGCGCCAGCACGCCGGCGGCCGGCTGACGGTGCGGGAGCGGGTGGACCAGGTGCTGGATGCCGGCAGCTTCCACGAAGTCGGCGCCATCGCCGGCAAGGCGCAGTACGACGCCGCCAACGAACTGGTCGATTTTACCCCCAGCAACTGCGTCATGGGGCGCGGCCTGGTGGATGGCCGGCCGGTGGTGGTCTGCGGCGACGACTTCACTGTGCGCGGCGGCAGCGCCGATGCGACCATCCGCGACAAGCCGATCATGGCGGAGCGCATGGCCGCCGACCTGCGGCTGCCGATCATCCGCATCATCGAGGGCTCGGGCGGCGGCGGTTCGGTCAAGACCATCGAGACCACGGGCCGGGCCAACCTGCCGGGCGGCGTCGGCGGCACCTGGATGTACCACCACACCGGCGACAACATGGCGCGCGTGCCCTGCGTCGGGTTGGGGCTGGGCAGCGTCGCCGGGCTGGGCGCGGCGCGGCTGGCGGCGACGCATTTCTCGGTGATGGTGAAGGAGACCTCGGCGATGTTCGTCGCCGGGCCACCGGTGGTCAGCGCGTTGGGCAAGCCGATCACCAAGCAGGAGTTGGGCGGCTGGGAAATCCAGTGCAAGGCCGGCGGCGTGGACCACGCGGTGGACAGCGAGGCCGAGGCCTTCGCCGCCGCGCGCCGCTTCCTGAGCTACCTGCCTTCCTCGGTCTGGGACGTGCCGGCGCGGCAGCCGAGCACGGATGACCCGGACCGCCGGGTGGAGAAGCTGATCAGCGCCATTCCGCGCAACATCCGGCAGACTTACCGGGCGCGCCCGATCATCGAGAGCCTGGTCGATGCCGGCAGCTTCTTCGAGATGGGCAAGATGTTCGGCCGGCCGCTCATCACCGGGCTGGCGCGGTTGCAGGGGCTGCCGGTGGCGGTGATGGCCGGCGACCCGATGTTCTACGCGGGGTCCTGGACCGCGGATGCCTGCGCCAAGGTCATCCGTTTCGTTGATCTCGCAGAAACCTTCCACCTGCCGGTGGTCTATCTGATGGACTGCCCGGGCTTCATGATCGGGCTGGAAGCCGAGCAGCGCGCGACCATCCGCTGGGGCGTGCGTGCCATGGCGGCGGTGAACCAGTGCACCGTGCCGTGGTGTACCGTCATTCTCCGCAATGCCTTCGGCGTGGCCGGCGTGGTGCACCAGCCGGCCAGCCGGTATTCCATGCGGTATGCGTGGCCGTCAGCCCGCTGGGGCAGCCTGCCGCTGGAAGGCGGGATCGAGGCGGCCTATCGCGCCGAGCTGGACGCCGCTGACGACCGTGCCGCCGCGCTGGCGGAGATCGAGGGCCGTTTGCAGAAGCTGCGCAGCCCGCTGCGGACTGCCGAGGCGTTCTGGGCCGAGGAGATCATCGACCCGCGTGATACCCGCAAGCTGCTGTGCGAGTTCAGCCGGCTGGCGGAACCGCTGCGCAGCCCGGGGCAACGCAGCCATGGGATACGGCCTTAGCGCCTGATGACCGAAGGGGCGAAGGCCCCGAAGGTCTGAAGCAGCCGCTCAAAACGCCATCAACCGGTCGATCTCGGCCTGGTCGATATCCGGCCCGCTGCCGCCGGTGGAGGTGATCACCGGCTTGGCCGCCTCCGCTGCCACGGCCTGGGGCGTGACCATCTGGTCCAGCATGGCCTCGACGCTTTGCAGGTGCTCGATGGCGCGGCGCAGGCGCTGGCCGGTCAGGTCCTGGAAGGTGCAGGCCTCGAAGATGTCGTTGACCTTGGCCAGCAGCGCCGCCGGGTCGCGCTGGCCGCCGCCGCTGGCCCAATCGGCAATGGCCTCGGCGGCTTCCATGATGCTGTTGGCGGCCTGTTCGGTGGCGACCACCACGGCTTCCAACTCACTGCCGCTGTTGCGCGTAGCCATGGTCGGCGCAGAGACCAGGCCGCTGATCTGGCCATGGATCGCGGCGATCTGCGCCGTCAGGTTGCCCTCGCTGAACTCGGCGAGTTCGACGGTAGCGTGCAATTCGGCACTGAGCTCGGCAAACCGGCGGTCCACGAAGCGGTGCAGGCTCTCCAGCCTGTCGCCGACCTCGGACCGCACGACCTCGCGCAGCAGCGTTTCCAGTTCCTGCGGCATCTAAGGCCCTCCAGCATGCAAAATGCCGGGGGTGGGTTAACGGAAGCCCCTATTCGGCGCGGATTCCGGCGGCGCTGATCAGTTCCTGGAACTGGCGCCGATTGGCCGCCATGCGCGTCGCCAGCGCGTCGGGGCCTTCGTAGAGCGGGGTCAGACCGTTATCCAGCAGGCGCTGGCGGAACTGCGGCATTTCCAGCCCGGTGCGGATGGCGCGTGCCCAGGCCGCCACCGCCTCGGGTGGCATCGCCTTCGGCCCGCAGGCGGCGAACCAGCCGCTGATGGCAAAGCCCGGGACATCGGCGGAAATCCGCGGCGCCGGGTAGCCGGGGTGGCCGGTTTCGTCGGCTACCGCCAGCAGGCGTAGCGCGCCGTCACGCAGCTGGCCGGAAACATCGGCCAGGTTGGTGATGAAGAAGTCCACCCGGCCGCCCAGCAGGTCCACGATGGCGGGCGAGCCGCCCCGATACGGCACATGGACGATATCGATCGCGGCCATGCGCTTCAGCAACTCGCCGGACAAATGCTGCGCGCTGCCGATGCCGGCGCTGGCGAAGGTCAGCTTGCCCGGCTGCGCCCGCGCGGTGGCCAGCAACTGCGCCACGCTGCGATACGGGCCATTCGCCGCCACCACCAGGCCGTAGGTGGAAAGCGCCAGGTTGGCCACCGGGATCATCTCGGTCACCACATCCACCGGCAGGCGCTGGCCCGGCAGGTTGGGGCTGATGGTCATGGTGCCCATCGGGCAGGCCAGCACGGTGTAGCCATCCGGCGTGCCATGGGCCACGGCGTCGGCCGCGATCATGCCATTGGCGCCGCTGCGGTTCTCCACCACGGCATTCTGGCCCAGCACGCTGCCGGCCATTTCCGCGATGACGCGGGCGGTGAGGTCGCCGGCGCCGCCGGCCGGAAAGCCGACGATGACGCGCAGCGGGCGGTCGGGGAACTCGGCGCGGGCGAGGCCCGGCGAGAGCAACAGCATGGCGAGCAGCAGGCGCCGCATGGGCGTGGTCCCTTCCCGGTTCAGTCGCGCCGTTGCCCGGCGCCTGGTGCCGCCTGTGGGCAGGCCTGGCAGTTGCCGGCAGCATCCCGCCCCCGCCGCGGCGGCGTCAAGCGGCTTGCCGAGCCGCCGCTGCCGTGACCGAATGGCGCCCAGGGAAGACGTCGCCACGGCATGACGTAGAAGGAGAGAGACATGTTGCTCCGCGTGATGCTGACACTTTGCCTTTGTTGTGCCGCGCTGGCAGCGCGGGCGGCTGAATTCGCGCCCAGCCGGCCGGTGCGGATCATCGTGCCGGTCTCGCCAGGGGGCAGCGCGGACGTCATGGCGCGCATCATGGCGCAGGCGCTGACGCCGATGTGGGGCCAGCAGGTGGTGGTGGAGACCCGCACCGGCGCCGGTGGGCATATCGGCGGGGAGATGGTGGCGCATAGCCCGGGGGATGGGCATACGCTGCTGTTCGGCACCATCGCCATCCACGCCGCCTATGGCATGTACAGCCGGCTGGGCTATGAGCCGGCGCGCGAGCTGGCGCCGGTGGTGATGCTGGTGGAAGTGCCCTTCGTGGTCACGGTGAACCCCACGACACCCTTCCGCACGCTGGCCGATTTCATCGCCGCGGCCAAGGCACGGCCGGGGCAGATCACCTTCGGTTCCGCCGGCAACGGCACCAGCACCCACATGGCCGGGGAGTTGTTCCAGCTGGTGGCCGGCGTGCAGTTGCAGCACGTGCCGTATCGGGGTTCCAGCCAGGCGCTGAACGACGTGATGGCCGGCAACATCAACGCCATGTTCGAGAACCTGCCGACGATTCCGCCGGTGCTGCGGGATGGCCGGGTGCGCGCCCTGGCGGTAAGCAGCCAGCAGCGGGTTCCGCCACTGCCGGAGACGCCGACCGCGACCGAGGCCGGGCTGCCTGGATATGTGACGAACGCCTGGTTCACCATCGCGGCGCCGGGGAGCACGCCCCCTGCCCTGCTGGATGCGCTGAACCGCGACGTGCGCGCCGCAATGGCACTGCCGGAGACGCGGGAGAAGCTGCTGGCGCTGGGCACCACGCCGCGCGGCGACCTGGACGTGGCCGCGGTGCGCGACTACTTCGCGCGGGAGACGATGGTGTGGAACCGCGTCATCGCCGCCGCGAACCTGAAGGTGGATTGAATGGGCGAGGTACGCCTCAGCGTCGCCGATGGCGTGGCGCGGCTGGTCTTCGACAATCCGGCGAAGCTGAACGCGATCGACGCCGGCATGTGGCGCGCGCTGCCCCGCCTGTTGGCGCGGGTGGCCGAGGACCCGGCGGTGCGCGTGCTGGTGCTGGCTGGTGAGGGTGAGCGCGCCTTCTGCACCGGCAACGACATCAGCGAGTTCGACAGCATCCGCGCCGACCCGGTGCAGGCCGACGCGTATAACGACCTGCAACGCGCCGTGGCCCGGGCGATGGTGGCCATGCCGAAGCCGGCCATCGCCGCGCTGCATGGGCACGCGCTGGGTGCCGGCATGGAGTTGGCGTTGCAGTGCGATTTCCGGCTGGCAACGCCCACCGCCCGCATGGGGGTGCCGGCGGTGAAGCTCGGCCTGCCCTACCGCATGGAGGACATCGTCAAGATCGCCGATGTCGTCGGCCTGGCGCGGGCGCGGGAGATGGTGCTGACCGGCCGCAGCTACGCCGGGGAAAACCTGCTGGCGCTGGGTCTGGTGCAGCAGGTACTGCCGGACCGCGCCGCGATGGAGGCGGAAGTGTCGCGGCTGGCGGCAGAACTGGCGACCAATGCGCCGCTTTCGCTGGCCGCCGCCAAGCTGGCCTTCCGCGAATTGGCGCGGCGCGATGCCGCCCCCGACCTGGTGGCCTGCCGCGCCGCCGATGATGACTGCTACGCCAGCGCTGACTACGCCGAGGGCCGCCTGGCCCGCCGCGAGAAACGCGCGCCGATTTTCACCGGGACCTGACCGCATGCTTTCACTGGGTATCGATATCGGTGGCACCTTCACCGACGTGGTGGTGCTGGACCCGCGCGATGGACGCGCGGTGATCTGGAAGGAAAGCACCACGCCGGACGACCCCGCGCGCGGCGCCATGACCGGTACGCTGGCGGTGCTGAAGAAGGCCGGCGTGCAGCCCGGGCAGATCGGCCGCGTGGCGCATGCGACTACCCTGTTCACCAACGCGCTGATCGAGCGCAAGGGCGCCAAGACCGGCCTGCTGGCGACGGCGGGCTTCGAGGACGGCTTGGAGATCGGCCGCGAGCGCAAGTACGAACTCTACGACATTTTTATCAGTATGCCGCAGCCACTGGTGCCGCGGCCGTGGCGGCGCGGGGCGCTGGAACGCGTCGGCGCCAATGGTGAGGTTGTGCGCCCGCTGGATGTGGATGCGGCGCTGCGCGAGGTGGAAGCTCTGGTGGCGCAGGGCGTCGAAAGCCTGGCCGTCTGCCTGCTGCACAGCTACGCCAACCCTGCGCATGAGCGCGCGATTGCCGAGGCGGTGGCGCGGCGCTTCCCGGCATTGTCCGTCTCGCTGTCGTCAGATATCGCGCCGGAAATCCGTGAATATCCGCGCGCCAGCACTACGGTGGCCAACGCCTATGTGCGGCCACTGGCGGAACACTACCTGGAGCGGCTGGAGAGCGAGTTGCGCGCGGCCGGTATCCCCGGCGGGCTGTTCCTGATGCTGTCCAATGGCGGGCTGACGCATGTGGCCGAGGCCAAGCGCGCGCCGGTGCAGTTGCTGGAAAGCGGCCCGGCTGCGGGCGCGCTGGCCGGCGCCTGGTTCGGGCGGAATGCCGGGCTTGAGCGCGTGCTGGCCTTCGACATGGGCGGCACCACCGCCAAGCTGGCGCTGGTGGACGGCAACGAACCTCTGGTGGCCTGGGGCTTCGAGGCGGCGCGGGAAAAGCGCTTCCTGCGCGGCTCCGGCCTGCCGATCCAGATCGCCACGGTGGAACTGATAGAAATCGGCGCTGGCGGTGGCAGCATCGCGCGGCGCAGCGATTTGGGCACGCTGAATGTGGGGCCGGAAAGCAGCGGCGCGCAGCCCGGGCCGGCCTGCTACGGGCGCGGCGGCACCGAGCCGACCGTGACCGACGCCGACTTGGCGCTGGGCTACCTCAACGCGGATTTCTTCCTCGGTGGCGCCATGCAGATCGACATGCCCGCGGCGCAGGCGGCGCTGGGGCGGCTGGCCGGCGCGCTGGGCGTCACGCCGGAGCGGGCGGCGTTTGGCGTGCATGACGTGGTGAACGAGAACATGGCCGGCGCGGCGCGCGTCGCCATTGCCGAACGCGGGCGCATTCCCAGCGAATATGCGCTGCTGGCGACGGGTGGCGCGGCGCCGGTGCATGCCTGGCATGTGGCGCGGAAGCTGGGCATTTCGCGCGTGGTTTGCCCGCCTGGTGCGGGCGCGGGCAGCACCATCGGCATGCTGATGGCGCCGGCCCGGGTGGACCGCACCGCCAGCTTCAGCCAGCCGCTGGCCAGTGCGGACTATGCGGCGGCCGAGGCGATCTTCGGCGCGCTTGAGGCCGAGGCGCTGGAAGTTCTGCACGCAACCGGCGCCGATGTGGGCGCCCGGGTGGTCCGGCGCTTGGCGGATATGCGCTACATCGGCCAGGGCAGCGAGATCACCGTCGCGCTGCCGGCGGGCTTCGCGCAGCCGATGGTGCAGGCGGCCTTCGAGGAAGCGTATCGCGCGCTGTTTGCCCGCACCCCGCCGGGCGCCGCGGCGCAGTTCGTCACCTTGCGGCTGAGCGTGACCGCGCCGATGCCGGGCGCTGGCAACCGTCTGGAACTGCCGCGCCATGCGGCGACCGAGGCGCTGAAGGGGTATCGGAGCGTGTTCTTCCCTGATGGCGGCGCGCTGCGCACCGCGGTGTATGACCGGTATGCGTTGGCGCTGGGCGCCACCGTCAGCGGCCCCGCGGTGTTCGAGGAAGATGAGAGCACCTTCATCGTCGGCCCGAATGCGACGGCGCGGGTGTTGGAAGACGGTTCGATCCTGGCGGAGGCAAACTAATGACCCGGACCTTCGACGCAGTTGAGCTGGAACTGCTGTGGCGCCGGCTGATCTCCCTGGTGGACGAAGCAGCGGCGGCGCTGGTGCGGACCAGCTTCTCGACCCTGGTGCGGGAGAGTTATGATTTTTCCTGCATCGTCACAGATGAGACCGGGCAATCCCTGGTGCAGGCAACGGAAAGCATTCCGTCCTTCATCGGCACGCTGCCGGAAACGGTGAAGCACTTCCTGCGCTTCTTCCCGGCCGACAAGTTGCAGCCGGGCGATGTGCTGATCACCAACGACATCTACCTCGGTACCGGGCATTTGCCGGATATCACGCTGGCAAAACCGATCTTCAAGGACGGCAAGCTGGTGGCGTTCAGCGCCTCCACCGCGCATGCGCCGGATATCGGCGGCAAGATCCGCAGCCCGGAGCCGCGCGAGGTGTTCGAGGAAGGCCTGCAGATTCCGCCGATGAAGTTCTATCGGGCCGGCGTGGCGGACGAGACACTCGTAGAAATCATCCGCAAGAATGTCCGCACGCCGGACCAGACCATGGGCGACCTCTATGCCCAGGTTGTCGCGCTGGACCTGATGGAAGACCGGCTGCTGAACCTGATGCAGGGCTACGACCTGCCGGACCTGAACGACCTGGCGCGGGAAATCCAGGGTCGCTGCGAAAGCGCGATGCGGGACGCCATCCGCGCCCTGCCGGACGGCACCTACCACAGCGAGTTGCAGACCGATGGCCTGCTGGACGTGCCGATCACCATCCGCATGGCGCTGACCATCAGCGGTGACGAGATCAGCATGGACTTCGCCGGCACCGACGCGCAGGTGGACCGGGCGATCAACTGCGCCATGTGCTACACCTATGCCATGGTGATGTACGGGGTGAAGGTCTGCACCAACCCCAACCTGCCGAACAACGAAGGCGCCTGGCGGCCGATCAAGGTCAGCGCGCCGGCGGGCTGCATCGTCAACCCGGTGTTCCCGGCCTCGGGCGGCTCGCGCATGCTGATCGGGCATTACCTGCCGATGCTGGTCTTCGGCTGCCTCGGCCAGGTGGTGCCGGAGCGCGTCATGGCCGCATGTGGGTCGCCGATGTGGGGCATGAACCAGTCCGGCGTGCGCGCCAACGGGAAGCCCTACGCCAACATGTTCTTCTACAATGGGGGCATGGGCGCCAACCACCTGGCGGATGGCGTGACCACGCTGTCCTGGCCGTCCAACGTCTCCTCCACCAGCATCGAGATCAGCGAGCACATCGCGCCGCTGCGCTTCCACCACAAGAAGCTGCGACCGGACAGCGGCGGGCCGGGCAAGTGGCGCGGCGGGCTGGGTCAGGAAATCGCCATGGAATGCCTGAGCGAGACGCCGATCGCGGTCAGCTTCCTGGCCGAGCGCACGATCTTCCCGGCCTTCGGCATCGAGGGTGGCAAGGCCGGTGCGCCGGGCGCGGTGGTGATCAACGGCGCGGTGACGGACCCGAAGAAGCAGTATGTGCTGCGCGCCGGCGATACCGTCTCGCTGCATACGCCAGGCGGTGGCGGGCATGGCCCGGCCAACGAACGCGCCCCGACCGCGCTGGCCGCCGACCAGGCCGCCGGCTATGTGACGGACGCCGCGCCCTATCGCTGAAGGCTGGCGACAAAAACATCCTGCGGCGGGTTCGCCGCGGGGTCGCGCCAGCGTTGCTCATAGAACGGCGCCATCTTCTCGTATTCGTCGTGCAATTCGCGCAGCGCGACGATGGCGCTGGGCGAGAAATCCACCCGCAGGTCGCGGATCGGGAAGCTCTCGCCCAGGGCTACCTTCAGGCTAGCGGAACGCTCCGTCATCGGCCCGCTTGGCCCGACCTGACCGCCGGCGGCGCGGGCGGCTTCCAGCGCGCGCAGCAGGCGCTCGGCCAGGGATTCCCCGGCGCTGGCTTCGAAGGCGGCGACCATCGCGGCGACCACCTGCGGCCCGGCCAGCACGTTGCCGCTGGCGGCGCAGTCCTGCCCCTGCAATTGCCCGGCCCAGGCGCGCGGCTTGCTGCCGGTATGGGCCAGCGCCGTGCCGCGCGCATCCACCAGGGAGACCTGGCGCCAATCGAACTCCGCGTCCCACTCGCGCAGCTTGGCCATCACCTCGGGCGCGGTCAGGCCTTCGCGCAGCAGGCGCATGGCTTCGTCCGGGATCACGTAGCTGGCGAAGCCCTGGCTCATCACCGCGCCAACGCCGGCCACGGCGCGGCTGCGGGCACCGCAGGCAAGGGAGAAGGTGGCCACCGCCACACCCACCGCGCCGGTTGTCGCGCAAAATCCCGTTATGCTGAAGGTCATGTCACGGCTCCTTCTTTTGTCCAGGCTAGGACGCGGCCTGCCGCGGCGATAGGGTCCGCCGGCTGATCCAGGAGAGACCGCCATGCTGACCGTCGCCATCATTGCCCAGGGCGCCATGGGCGCCGGCCTCGCTCGCCGTCTCAGCGACAACGGCGTCACCGTGTTGACCGACCTGGAAGGCCGCAGCCCCGCCAGCGCCGCGCGGGCGGAGGCCGCGGGGATGCGCGCGGCCTCGCCACAGGAAGTGGCGCGGGCGGATATCATCCTCTCGGTGCTGCCGCCGTCGGAGGCGCTGACCCTGGCGGAGCGCTATGCCCCGCTGCTACCGGCGACAGCGCTGTACGCGGACTGCAACGCCATCAGCCCGGAACAGGTGCTGCGCGTGGCGGCGGCGCTGGAGCGTAGCGGCTGCAGCTTTGTCGATGCCGGCATCATAGGGGGGCCACCGCGGGCGGATGGCTATACGCCCAAGCTCTACGCCAGTGGGCCGCAGGCGCCACGCCTGGCGGTGCTGGAGCAGCATGGCCTGATGGTGCCGGTGCTGGAAGGGCCGGTCGGCGCGGCTTCGGCGTTGAAGATGTGCTACGCCGGCATCACCAAGGGGCTGACCGCGCTGGGCAGCGCGATGTTCCTGGCCGCGACGCGCGCCGGCGCGGCGGAAGCGCTGCATGCCGAGATAGCGGAGAGCCAGCCGGCGCTGCTGCCCTGGCTCGGCCGTTTCATCCCCAGCATGTACGACAAGGCCTATCGCTGGGTCGGCGAGATGGAGGAAATCTCCGCCTTCCTGTCGGAAGACGAGGCGCGCGGCGAGGCGGTGATCTATGCCGGCATGGCCGCGCTCTACACGCGGCTGGCGGAGGACCAGGCCGACGAAAAGCTGGAGGTCCAGGCGTTGCAGCGCTTCCTCGCGCTGGGGAAGAAGGGTTAGCCTGCACCCTCCAACCCGGGAGCCGCCGCCGATGACCACCACCCTGATCCGCAATGCCGCCTGGGCCGTGGCGTGGAACGGCACCGCGCATGAGTATCGCCGCAACGTCGATGTGCTGCTGGAAGGCGGCCGCATCGCCAGCATTGCGCCGCATGCGGAAGCCCCGCCGCCAGCCGGTGCCACGGTGGTGGATGGCAGCCGGATGCTGCTGCTGCCAGGGCTGGTCAACATCCACAGCCACCCGACGACGGAACCCGGTATCCGCGGCATCCGCGAGGACCACGGCGTGCCCGAGCAGCAGATGACCGGGCTGTTCGAGCGGATGCAGGCGCTGACGCTGGACGAGGCCGGGCGGCAGGCGGCGCAGAAGCTGGCCTATGCCGAGTTGCTGTCGGCCGGCGTCACCAGCGTGGTGGATCTCTCGGCGCCCTTCCCCGGCTGGTTGCAGACCATGCGGGACAGCGGGCTGCGCGTCTGGGTCGGCCCGGGCTTTGCCAGCGCGCGCTGGGGCATGAGCGCGCCGCAGACGGTGGAATGGCTGTGGGATGCGCCGGGCGGCTACACCGGCTTTGCCCGGTCCCAGGCGATCATGGATGAGGCCGAGCGCGACCCGTCCGGGCGGCTCTCGGGCATCGTCTTCCCGGCACAGATCGACACGGTGGAGGAAGGCCTGTTCCGCGATGCCGTCGCCTATGCACGGCAGACCAACCGGCCCTTCACCACGCATATCGCCCAGGCTGTCGTGGAGGTGCGGGAGATCATCCGCCGCCACGGCATCACGCCGATCCAATGGGCCGGGCAGTTGGGCCTGCTGGGGCCGACCAGCATCCTCGGCCATGCGATCTTCGTGGATGAGCATCCGAGCGTCGGCTGGCACACCACCAAGGACCTGGCGCTGATCGCCGAGAGCGGCACCGCGGTGGCGCATTGCCCCAGCCCCTTCGCCCGCTATGGCGAGCACCTGGCGCATTTCGGCAAGTACCAGGCGCGTGGGGTGCGGATGGGGCTGGGCACCGATGTGGCGCCGCACAACCTGATCGAGGAGATGCGGCTGGCCATTCTGCTGGCGCGGGGCGTTTCCAAGCACCTGGATTCCGCCAGCACCGCCAGCCTGTTCCACGCGGGCACGGTGGGTGGCGCCGATGCGCTGGGCCGGCCGGATTTGGGCCGGCTGGCGCCGGGCATGGCCGCCGACGTGGTACTGGTGGACCTGGCGCATCCGCTGATGCAGCCGGCGCGCGATCCCCTCCGCAGCCTGGTGTGGCATGCCGCGGACCGGGCTATCCGCCGGGTGTATGTGGCCGGCGAACTGGCGCTGGCCGACGGCAAGCCGGTGGGGCTGGATATCACCGAGGCCGGCGGCATCCTGGCCGAGAGCCAGGCGCGGATGCTGCGGGATTCCGCCGGCCGGGACTACCTGAAGCGCGACGGCGACGTGCTGGCGCCGCTGAGCCTGGGAATGGGCTGACGAATCCCTTGGCGGCCGGCCGGCGCAAACCATTATAGAGTGCCGACAATAACCACATACGGGAGCATCACGAATGAGCATCTTCGGTAGCATCATGGCGAAGCTGACCGGTTACGCCGAGGCAGCAGCGCATGCGGCAGGCAGCGCCGCGGCTGCGGTCGGCGCCGCTGTCGGCATCGGCAGCGCCCAGGCCGCCGAGGCGCCTGCCGCCGCGCCGTTGGCGAAGGTGGATGTGGAGAAGATCCTGACCGAGCTGGCGGCCAAGCATGGCCAGCCGTCCAATTGGCGGGTCTCGATCGTGGACCTGATGAAATTGCTGGGCCTGGACAGCAGCTTTGCCGCCCGCAAGGAACTGGCGCACGAACTCGGCTTCACCGGCGACACCAATGACAGCGCCGCGATGAATATCTGGCTGCACAAGCAGGTGATGACGAAGCTGGCCGAGAATGGCGGCAAGGTGCCGGCCGAGCTGCACTGAGCGGCTGACTACGGCTCGTCGGCCTTGAAGCCGCTGGCGGCGATGACCGGGGCCCAGCGCGCCCGGTCCGCCGCGATGCGGTCTCGCAGCCCGGCCGGCGTGCCGCCGGTTGGTTCCATGCCATAGCTGCGCAGCTTCGCCGCCACCGCGTGCGTGTGCAGGACAGCGGTGACAGCCTCGGCCAGTTGGGTGCGCACCGGCTCTGGCACTCCGGGTGGCAGGAACATGCCATTCCAGGCGCTGGCGACGAAATCCACCCCCTGTTCGTTGAAGCGCGCCACCTCCGGCGCCTGGGTCCAGCGCCCCTCGCCCAGGCTCTGCGCCAGCAGGCGCAGCCGGCCGCCGCGGTGCTGTTCGATGAACTCGGCGCCGATGGTCATGCCGGCGACGACATGCCCGCCCTCCAGGTCCGGGATGATGGCGCCGGAACTGCGGTAGATGACGGGCGTCAGCGGCTGGCCGGTGCTGGCCGCCATCAGGTGCACGGCGAAGCGCGGCAGGCCGGTGGCGCTGTTCACCGCAATCTCGGCGCCGCGGCTGCCGCGTGACGCGAGCCATCCGCTGAGGGTGCCGCCGCCGGGCGCGTCGTGCTTCACCGCAATGCCGAAGGGCGTGTCGGTCAGGTGGCACAGCGGGGCGAGTTCCGCATCAGGGTCCATCGGAGACTTGCGGAATACCAGCGGCGACAACGCAGAAACGCCGATATTGGTCTGGATCAGCACCGAGCCATCGGCAGGCGCACCGCGCACCCCCATGGCGGAAGCGAAGCCGCCGGCGCCGGCACGGTTGTCGACCACGATGGCGCGGCCGAGCCGTTCGCGCAGCCCATCTGCCAGGGTGCGGCACAGCAGGTCCACCGAGCTGCCGGCGCTGCCATTGACCAGAATGCGCAGCGGCGGCGCGTTCTGCGCCCGGGCAATGCCCGGTGCGGCAAGCGCAACCAGGCCAAGGGCGCGGCGTGTGAACAAGGGCATCACTCCTCCGGCTGGCCTGTACCGGCCCCGGCTGGCACAATAGCGGCAATTGGCACGGCTGGAGAATGGGTATGAAGACGCGGGCGGCAGTGGCGTGGGCGGCGGGCAAGCCGTTGAGCATCGAGACGGTGGAAATCGGCGGGCCAAAGCCCGGCGAGGTGCTGATGGAAGTGATGGCGACCGGCATCTGCCACACTGACCAGTACACCCTGAGCGGGCGCGACCCGGAGGGGCTGTTTCCCGCCATCCTCGGCCATGAGGGTGCCGGGATCGTGCGCGAGGTCGGTGCCGGGGTGACCAGCCTGAAGCCGGGCGACCATGTCATTCCGCTGTACACGCCGGAATGCCGGCAGTGCAAAACCTGCCTGAGCCAGCGCAGCAACCTGTGCACCAGCATCCGCGCCACCCAGGGGCGGGGCGTGATGCCGGATGGCACGTCGCGCTTCAGCTGCGACCAGGGGCAGATCATGCACTACATGGGCTGCTCGACCTTCGCCAACTTCACGGTGCTGCCCGAGATTGCGCTGGCAAAAATCCGCGAGGACGCGCCGTTCGACAAGGTTTGCTACATCGGCTGCGGCGTCACCACCGGCATCGGCGCGGTCATCAACACCGCCAAGGTCTGGCCGGGGGCGAATGTCGCGGTGTTCGGGCTGGGCGGCATCGGGCTGAACGTGCTGCAGGGCGCGCGCATGGTCGGCGCCGACAAGATCATCGGCGTGGACCTGAACCCGGCGCGGGAAGCCATGGCGCGCAAGTTCGGCATGACGCACTTCATCAACCCCAACGTGGTCGGCCACGACAAGGTGGTGCAGGCGATCCAGGACCTGACCGATGGCGGCGCCGATTTTTCGTTCGAATGCATCGGCAACACCAAGGTGATGCGCCAGGCGCTGGAATGCACCCATCGCGGCTGGGGCGAGAGCATCATCATCGGCGTGGCCGGCGCCGGCGAGGAGATCAGCACCCGGCCGTTCCAGCTGGTGACCGGCCGCAACTGGCGCGGCACCGCCTTCGGCGGCGCGCGTGGCCGCACCGACGTGCCGAAGATCGTGGACTGGTACATGCAGGGCAAGATCGACATCGACAGCCTGATCACCCACGTGATGCCGCTGGACCAGATCAACCACGGCTTCGAGCTGATGGAACGCGGCGAAAGCATCCGCTCGGTCGTCGTGTACTGATGGCGGATGACGACGCCACGATGGTGGCGCGCCCGGCCGCGGCCGAGGCTGCCGCCACCGTGGTGGAACACCTGCTGCTGGTGCATGCCCCCGGCCAGCCCGCGCGCCAGGTGAAGCTGGGCGCGGCGCCGCTGCGCATCGGCCGCACCGCTGAGAACGAGCTGGTGCTGCCACTGGCGGAGATCAGCCGGCAGCATTGCGTGGTGCAGGTGCAGGGCAGCCGCGCCATGCTGACCGACCTGGGTTCCACCAACGGCACCTATGTGGAAGGCCGCCGGCTGGCGGCGCCGGTGGCGCTTTCGGATGGCGCGCATGTGGGGTTGGGTGGGTTCACGCTGGTCTATCGCAGCGGCACCCCTGCCCTGCTGGCCCGCGCCGTGGCGCTGGAGGAGGAAATCCAGCGTGCCAGCGACTACGTGCAGGCGCTGCTGCCGCCGCCGCTGCGGGAAGGCCCCGCCCGGGCGGATTGGCGCTTCGTGCCCTCGGCCAGCCTGGGTGGCGACGCCTTCGGCTATCACCGGCTGCCGGATGGGCGGCTGGCGATTTACCTGCTGGACGTGACGGGGCATGGCGCCGGCTCCGCGCTGCTCGCGGTCTCGGTGCTGAACGTGCTGCGCCAGGCGGTGCTGCCGGGCGGCGTGGCGTGGGACGATGCCGGCGGCGTGCTGGCCGCGCTGAACGCGATGTTCCCGATGGAGCAGCAGGGCGGGCTGTGCTTTTCCATCTGGTACGGCCTGTACGACCCGGCGACGCGCCGGCTGGATTATGCCTCGGGCGGGCAGCACCCGGCCTATCTGCGCGCGGGCGACACGCTGACGCCGCTGGCCACGCGCAATATGATGCTCGGCGCGATGGACGGCCTGCCCTTCGCCGCCGCGCACGCCACCGTGCCGCCGGGCGCGCGGCTGACGCTGTTCAGTGATGGCGCCTTCGAGATCACCAGGCCGGATGGCTCGCAGCAGATGCTGGCGGACTTCGTGCCGGTGCTGCAGGCCGGCCCTGACGCCGAGCGCCTGCTGGCCGCGGCGCGGGCGCTGAACGGGCCTGGACCCTTCGAGGACGACGTTTCCATCCTGGTGCTGGACTTTTCCTGAGCGAAAAAGCGGCGCATCCTCGGCGAAACTGTCCAAGGATGCGCCGCGTTGACCGCCCCTTCAATTTCCACGCCCTGGCCGATGCGCGACAAGGTCGCCTTTGCCGGCATCGGCACCACCCGCTACGGCAGCTTCCCCGAGACCGACAGCTACGGCCTGGGCTGCGAGGCGCTGAACATCGCGCTGGATGATTGCGGGCTGAAGCCCAGCGACATCGACGGCCTGATCGTCAGCCGGATCCCCAGCTACGAACGCTTCGCCGAGATCATGGGGATCAACCCGCAATACTGCCTGCTGACCGAGACCGCCGGGCGGTTCTCCGGCGTCTCCATGGCGCTGGCGGCCAACGCGCTGTATTCCGGCGCGGCGAAATACGTCGCGCTGGTCTATGGCAATAACGGCCGCAGCGTGCGCATGCGCTACGGCGGCGGCGACAGCCAGTGGAGCCCCTGGGGCATGACCAGCCCGGGCGCCATCCACGCCATGATGTGGCGCCGGCACATGCATGAGTTCGGCACAACCCATGCCGACCTTGGCCCGGTCGCCACTGCCTTCCGCCACCACGCCTGCCTGAACCCGGACGCTGTCATGCACGGCCGGCCGATCTCGCTGCTGGACCATGACCGGTCGCGGCCGATCTGCGAGCCGCTGCAACTGCTGGACTACTGCCTGATCAATGACGGCGCGGTGGCCTGGATCATGACCACGGCGGAACGCGCCCGCGACCTGAAGCGCCCACCGGTGCTGCTTTCCGGCTATGCGCGGCAGGACAACTTCACCTATCGCACCAGCCCGCCGGACGACTTCTGGTACCCCAGCCTTTCCGCCACCCGCAGCGTGTACGACCGCGCCGGCATCGGGCGGGAGGATATCCAGGGCCTCGGCATCTACGACAACTTCTCGCCGACGGTGTTGTTCAGCCTGGAGGGCCTCGGCTTCTGCAAGCAGGGCGAGAGCGGCGACTTCGTGCGCGACGGCACGCTGCAACTCGGCACCGGGCGCTGGCCCACCAATACCTCCGGCGGGCACCTTTCTGATAGCTACATGCAGGGCTGGGGCATCATCGCCGAATGCGTGCGCCAGCTGCGTGACGACTGCGGCGACCGGCAGATCCCGAACGCCCAGGCCATGCAGTACATCTGCGCCACCAATATCGCGCAAAGCGCCATCCTGCGGAGGGCCGCATGAGCCTCGAGAACCGGCCGAAGCCCGTCATCGACAACTGGAACCGCCCGTTCTTCGAGGCCGCGAAGAACGACAAGCTGCTGGTGCAGAAGTGCCGCGACACCGGGCAGTGCTTCTTCCCGCCGGCGCCGGTCTCGCCCTTCACCGGCCGCCCGCACTGGGACTGGATCGAGGCTTCCGGCAAGGGGGAGCTGTGGTCCTTCGTGGTGTTCTACCAGAGCTACTTCGAGGGCATGAAGGACGAGCTGCCCTACCCCGTCGGCATGGTGAAGCTGGCGGAAGGCCCGTTCATGCTGACCAACCTGTGGGACATGAGCCCGGACGACGCCGTCATCGGCATGAAGCTGAGCGTGCGCTTCCCCGGCGGGCCGGATGGCCTGGTGCTGCCGCAATTCGGGCCGGAGGTCTGATCCATGAGCGAGCTGATCATCACCCAGCATGACGGCTGGGCGCAGTTGCAGGTGAACCGCGAGGCCCAGCGCAACGCGATGAACCGCGCCACGCGCCAGGGCCTGCTCAACGCCTTCGAGGAGCTGAAGGGCAAGGCCAAGGCCATCGTGCTGACCGGCACCGGCGTGGCCTTCTGCGCCGGCATGGACCTGAAGGAGCGCGAGGCCGACCGCAAGGCGGGCATCGAGGGCGCCGGCGAGGAATGGATCGCTGTCAACATGGCGATCCGCGCGCATCCCTCCATCTTCATCGCCGCGGTCAACGGCCTGGCGCTGGGCGGCGGGGCCACGCTGATCAACGTGTGCGACCTGGCCATTGCCAGCACCAAGGCGAGCATCGGTTGCCCGGAGATGGGCTTCGCCACCTATCCCGGCATGGCCGGCCCGGCGATCCAGCTCTCGGGCGTGACGCGCAAGCAGGCGGCGTGGCTGGTGCTGACCACCAACCGCATCGACGGCGCCACCGCCGAGCGTTGGGGCATGGTCAACCAGTGCGTCGAGCCGGATGCGCTGCTGCCCACGGCGGCCGCGCTGGCGCAGAAGGTCGCGCAGTTCGACGCCGTGGCGCTGCGCGAGAGCAAGCGTGCGCTCGACAAGATCCCGCAGGTCATCACCAACTGGCAGGACGCGATGGACTACGGCCAGCTGGTCAACACCACCATCAAGAGCCAGACGACGGCAGCGGCCGAGGGCAATGCCCGCTTCGCCGCCGGGCTGAAGAACCCCGGCCAGGGGGGCTAACCGGATGGTGTCGCCGCTTGCCGGCAAGCGCGTACTGGATCTCGGCGCCTTCTGCGCCCAGGTGCCGCACGCGCTGGCCGCTTCCATGGCCGCCCGGCTCTGCGCCGCCTATGGCGCCGAGGTGGTGCGGCCGGTGCCGGTGGGCGGCGACCCGTTTTGCGGGTTTGCGCCGCTGCTGCCGGGTGGTGGCTCGGCGCTGGACCGGTTCCTCAACACCGGCAAACGCATCGGCGCCGCGGAGGGCCGGTTCGACGCGGCCATCGGCGACACCGTGGCGCTGGCTGGCGTGGACGCGCCGATAAAAGTGCGCCTCTCCCACTTCGGCCCCGGCGAGGACCCGGAGATGAGCGAGCTTGGCCTGCTCGCGCTGTCCGGCCTGCTCGGCATCGTCGGCGAGAGCGAAGGCCCGCCGGCGCGGCTGGCCGGGCACCAGGCAGCCTATTCCGGCGGCCTGGCGGCCAGCACCGCGCTGATGGCGGCGCTGCGCGCGGGCGGCGAGGAACAGATCGAAATCTCGCTGTTCGATGTGTGCTGCTGGCTGAACTGGAAGGTGGCGGCCAGCGTGGTCGTGCTCGGCACCTCGCCGATGCGCGGCGGCACCCGAGCGGACTGGTACACCGTGCCCTGCAAGGACGGCCATATCGCCCTGGTCTACCAGGAGAAGGACTGGCCGGCGATGCGCGCCATGGTGGCCGACCCCCGCCTGGACAACCCCATCTTCAAGGACCGACCCGGCCGCCGTGCCAACCGCACCGCGCTGCTGGAGGTGCTCGGCCCCTGGTTCATGGCGCGCACCCGCGCCGAGATCACCGCCGACGCCCAGCCGCGCCGCATCCCCATCGGCCCCGTGCTGTTCCCGGCCGAACTCCTGAAGGACAAGCAGCACGGCGCCCGTGGCTTCGTTGCCGCCGATGGCATGCCGGTGCTGCCGCTGAGCTGGAACGGCGCCCGCGTGGAGCCGGACCCTGGCGCCACCGCCGCCCCGCCGCCGGCCGCCCCGCGGGAAAAGCCGCTGTCGGGCATCAAGGTGGTGGACCTTGGCTGGCTGACCGCCGGGGCGGCGTCCTCCGCCGTGCTGCTGGACCTTGGCGCCCAGGTGGTGAAGGTGGAGGGCCCGACCGCGCCCGACCCGTTTCGCAACAACGAGAATTCCAAGCCCGGCGAGCCCTGGTGGAACCAATCCGCCTGGTTCGCCTTCACCAATCGCGGCAAGCAGAGCCTCTGCATCGACCTCAAGGACGCGCGCGGGCGCGAGGTCATCCTGCGCCTGCTGGAAGACGCCGATGTGCTGGTGGAGAATTACCGCCGTGGCGTGCTGGCCAATTTCGGGCTTTCCGTGGAGTTCCTGCGGCAGCGCTTCCCGCGCCTGGTCATCGCCAGCATCTCCAGCCAGGGCGAGACCGGGCCAGAGCGCGACATGACCAGTTTTGGGAGTACCTTGGAAGCGACCGGCGGCCTGGCCTCCATGACCGGCAGCGGGGCCGCGCCGGTCATCAGCGGGCGGGACGTGAACTACCCCGACCAGGTGGTGTGCCTGTTCGCTTCGGGCGCCATGGTCGCGGCGCTGCTGGAGCGCGACCGCACCGGCCAGGGCGCGCATCTGGACCTGTCGCAGCGCGAACTCACCAGCTTTCTGCTGGGCGAGGAGTTGCTGGTGGCCGCCGCCGGCGCGCCCTCCGCCCGGCGCGGCAATGCCGACCCCCTGGCGCCAGCGGACCGCGTGGTGGCGGATGGCGCCGGCTGGCGCGCGGAATGGCGGGGCGGCAGCGCCTCGGTGCGGGACGGCTACGCGCTGGCCGAAGCCGCCGAGTTCAAGGCCGGCACCGCGGTGCAGCGCGCCCCGGATGGCAAGCCGGCCAAGGGCATTCCGTTCCGCTTCACCCGCCGGCCGCTGGCCATTACGGATAGCTGCCATCTGCTGGGCGCCGACAACGCCGCAGTGCTGGCGGCGGCGGGTTACGATGCCGGCTTCATCGCTGGTCTGGAGCAGGCCGGTGTGCTGGCGACCGAACCGCGCGGCAAGCGCCACGAATAGGCTAGCCGCTTCCGCGCACCGCGCGGGTAGCGCGGCTGAACCCCCGCGCGGGGTGCGCGGCTGAACTACCGCGCGACCAGCGCGCCTGAGCCAACGCGCTGCAAGCGCGGCAGCATAAGAGGAAACCCGGATGACCCGTCGCCGTAGCCTGCTCGCCCTCCCCGCCCTGCTCGCCGCGCCGCGCGCCCGGGCGGCCGGCTACCCGGACAAGCCGGTGCGGATGATCGTGCCCTTTCCCCCCGGCGGCGGCACCGACAACCTCGGCCGGCTGCTGGCGCGCGAGATGAGCGAGCGGCTGGGCCAGACCGTGGTGGTGGAGAACAGGGGCGGCGCCGGCGGCAATATCGGCGCGACCACGGCCGCCCAGTCGGCGCCGGATGGCTACACCATGCTGTTCAACGGCAATGGCATGGCCATCAGCCGGGAGCTGTTCAAGAACCCCGGCTACAACTGGGACACCGACTTCACCTGGGTGGCCCGCACCGCCAGCACCCCGGTGCTGCTGGTGGTCAATGAGCACGTACCGGCCCGCAACCTGCGCGACTTCATCGCCTATGCCCGGGCCAACCCCGGCCGGCTGAACCACGGCACCGCCGGTGCCGGCACGCCCTTCCACCTGGGTGGCGAGCTGTTCAATGAAATGGCCGGCACCCGCATCATCCATGTGCCGTACCGCGGCACCGGGCCTGCCGTCGCCGGGCTGCTGGGCAATGAGGTGCAGTGCATGTTCGCCTCCTCCACCGGGGTGGACGGGCTGATCCGCGACGGCAAGATCTTCCCGCTGGCCAACCTGGCTGGCAAGCGCGCCCGGGGCTGGCCGCAACTGCCCAGCATCAGCGAGGAACTGCCCGGCTACGCCGCCGAGCAATGGTACGTGCTGGGCGTGCCGCGCCGCACGCCGGAGGACATCGTGCACAAGCTGGAGACGGTGACGCGGGCGATGATGACCGACCGCGCCTTCGCCCGGCTGTGCGAGGAGCGCGGCTTCGATCCGGAGTTCCTCGACAGCGCTGGGGCCACCAAGGCGCTGGAGGCCGACCACGCCCGCTGGGCGCCGATCCTGCCGCGCGCCGGTATCACCCCCGAATGATCCGCTTTCTTGTAGCCCTGCTGCTGACCGCCCCGGCAGCGCAGGCGGCTTGGCCGGAGCGGCCCTTCCGGCTCATCGTCGGCTATGCGCCGGGTGGGTCCACCGACATCATCGCCCGCACCGTGGCCGATGGCATCGGCCAGCGGCTGGGCCAGCAGGTGGTGGTGGAGAATCGCGGCGGCGCCGGGGGCGTGCCCGCCGCCGCCGTGGCGGTGCAGAATGAGCCGGACGGCTACACCCTGGTGCTGCATACCCAGGGGCTGAACCAGGGCGCCGCCGTCGGCACCCGCATGCCGTTCCACCCGGTGGATGCCTGGGCGCCAATCGGCTTGGCCGCGACCGGCGCCAATGCGCTGATGATCCATCCCTCCATTCCCGCGCAGACGATGCGGGAGTTGCAGGCCTGGGTCCGTGCCTCCGGCCAGCCGCTGCGCTTCGGTACGCCGGGCATCGGGCTGTCCTCCGCCGTCTTCGCCCAGGGGATGGAGGTGGAGATGGAGGAGATCCGTTATCGCGGCACCTCCGCCGCGCTGGCGGATTTGCTGGCCGGGCGGGTGCACGCCTACACCATCGCGCTGGCGGGGGTGCTGCCCTACGTCCAGTCCGGCCAACTCAGGGCGCTGGCCATCGCCGGGCCGCGCCGCAGCCGGGCGATGCCGGAGCTGCCGACCACGGCGGAGGCCGGTTTCCCCAGCGTCATCATGGTCAGCTGGTTCGGCCTGGTCACGCTGGCCGGCACGCCGCCGGACCGGGTGGCCGCGCTGTTCGGCGCGCTGAACGCCACGCTGGCCGACCCGGTGGCGCGGGAAAAGCTGGAAGCCGCCGGGCTGGATGTTGACCCCAGCGCCTCGCCGGCCCAGTTCGGCGCCATGTACCGTGCCGATTTCGACCGCTGGATGGTCGTCTCGCGCCAGCAGGGATGGACCCGATGATTCGCCTGCTCTTCGCGCTGCTGCTGCTGGCCCAAGGGGGAATGGTATCGGCGCAGGCTCAGTTCCCCGACAAGCCGCTGCGCCTGGTGATCCCGTTCACGCCGGGCGGCACCAACGACATCATCGGCCGCCTGGTGACGGAGGGCATGGGCCGGCGGCTGGGGCAGAACTTCATCATCGAGAACCGCGGTGGCGCCGGCGGCATGCTGGGTGCCGATATCGTCGCCAAGGCGGCGCCGGATGGCTACACCATCCTGCTCGGCGGCAGCGGCAGCCTGACCATCTCAAGCCTGGTGCACGCGCATGTGCCGTTCGACGTAGCGACCGCCTTCGCGCCGATCGGCCTGATGGCGGTGGGGCCGAACGTCATCGTCGTCCATCCCTCGGTGCCCGTGCAGTCACTGCGGGAGTTGCAGGCCTTCGCCCGCGCCGCCCGGCCGCCGCTGAGCTATGCCAGCCCCGGCGTCGGCAGCACCGGCCATGCCGCGGGCGTGATGATATTGCAGGCGCTGGGGGTGGAGATGGAGCACATCCCCTACCGGGGCACCGCGCCGGCGCTGACCGACGTGATGGCCGGGCGCATCCCGGTCTTCACCAACGCGCTGGCGCCGATGCAGCCCTATATCGAAGCTGGCCGTCTGCGTGCCCTGGCCATTGCCGGCACCCGCCGCAGCCCGGCGATGCCGAACCTGCCGACCACGGCGGAGGCGGGCTTCCCGCAGATCCAGGCCGCGACCTGGTTCGGCCTGCTGGCCACCGGCGGCAGCCCGGCGGACCGGGTGGCGCGGCTGCATGCGGCGCTGAACGCAACCCTGGCCGACCCGGAAGTCCGCCGGAAGCTGGAGGAAAGCGGCAGCGAGGTGGAGGCCAGCGACAGCCCGGCCGCCTTCTCCCGCTACTTCGCCGAGGATCGGGCGCGCTGGGGCCAGGTGATCGACCGCGCGGGGATGCGCGGCCGGGAATAGCCCGGATTCAGAACGGGATATCGTCGTCCAGGTCGCCGCCGCCCTTCGGCGCGTCCCACTGGCCGCCACCGCGCTGGGCGCCCGCGCCGCCGCTGCGGGCCGGGCCGGATGCGGGGCGGGAAGCGCCGCCGCCATAGCCGCCGCTGCTGCGCTCACCGCCGCCGCCGTAGCTGCGTTCGCCGCCTTCCTCGCCGCCGCCGGAGGCGCGGCCACCGATCAGCGACAATTCGCCGCGGAACTGGCGCAGCACGATTTCGGTGCTGTACTTCTCAACGCCGTCCTTGTCGGTCCATTTGCGGGTTTCAATCTGGCCTTCCAGATAAACCTCGCTGCCTTTCCGCAGGTATTTCTCAGCGATCTCGCCCAGCTTCTCGTTGAAGATGGACACCGCATGCCATTCGGTGCGCTCCTGCATGGCGCCCTCGCGGTCCTTGTAGCGCTCTGACGTGGCAATGCGCAGGCTCACCACCTTGCCGCCATTCTGGAAGTTGCGGACCTCGGGGTCTTTCCCGAGGCGCCCGAGGATGATCGCCTTGTTGACGCCGGCCATGCCCTGCACCTTGTGACTTGCTGTTGCCTTCTTAGCTAAAGGGAGCCGTCGCCGACAGCCCTCAGCTGTGGGGCGGCGCTGCCGTCACCCCTTCCCGAGGGGTCAATATGATGGCACAACCCGAAGAACACAATGCGAACTTCTGCGCCCCACCAGGCGCCCCGGAGAGCCTTGCCCGATGGCCGTTCCCCCCGCCGCTGGCCTTATCCGCATCCGCGGCGCCCGCACCCACAACCTTAAGAACATCGACCTGGACCTGCCGCGCGGCACGCTGACGGTCATCACCGGGCTGTCCGGCTCGGGCAAGTCGTCCCTCGCCTTCGACACGATCTATGCCGAGGGGCAGCGCCGCTACGTCGAGTCGCTGAGCGCCTATGCCCGGCAGTTCCTGCAGTTGATGCAGAAGCCGGATGTGGACAGCATCGAGGGCCTGAGCCCGGCGATCTCCATCGAGCAGAAGACCACCAGCCACAACCCGCGCTCCACCGTGGGCACGGTCACCGAAATCCACGACTACATGCGGCTGCTGTGGGCGCGCGTCGGCGTGCCGTACTCGCCGGCGACCGGGCTGCCCATCGAGGCGCAGACCGTCTCCCAGATGGTGGATCGCGTCATGGCGATGCCGGAAGGGACCCGGCTGCTGCTGCTGGCGCCGGTGGTGCGCGGCAAGAAGGGCGAGTACCGCAAGGAGCTGCTGGACTGGCAGCGCCGCGGCTTCGAGCGAGTCAAGATCAACGGCGTGCTCTCGCTGATCAGCGAGGCGCCGAAGCTGGACAAGAAGCTGAAGCACGATATCGAGATCGTGGTGGACCGGGTGGTGGTGCGCGACGGCATCGCCCCCCGGCTGGCCGACAGTTTTGAGAGTGCGCTCGGCCTGGCCGATGGCATCGCCTATGCCGAGCATGCGGACACCAACGAACGCACCGTGTTCAGCGCCAAATTCGCCTGCCCGGTCAGCGGCTTCACGATCGAGGAGATCGAGCCGCGGCTGTTCAGCTTCAACAGCCCGCAGGGCGCCTGCCCCACCTGCGACGGTCTGGGCACGCAAAGCTTCTTCGACCCCATGCTGGTGGTGCCGGACGAGATGCGCAGCCTGGCGGAGGGCGCCGTGGCGCCGTGGTCCGGCGCGCAATCGCCGTACTACGACCAGACGCTGGAAAGCCTGGCGCGGCACTTCAAGGTCAATACCAGCACCCCCTGGGGCGAGCTGACCAATATGGCCCGCCGCGCCATTCTGCACGGCACCGGCGAGGAAGTGGTGACGCTGCGCTACAAGGACGGGCTGCGCAGCTACGACGTGAAAAAGCCGTTCGAGGGCGTGCTGCCCAACCTGGAACGCCGCTTCCGCGAAACCGACAATGCCTGGGCGCGGGAGGACCTCTCCCGCTACCAGGCGGAAAAGCCGTGTGACGCCTGCAAGGGCTTCCGCCTCAAGCCGGAATCGCTGAGCGTGAAGGTCGCCGGCAGCCATATCGGCGATGCCAGCAACCTTTCCATCCGCAAGTGCCGCGAATGGTTTGCCGGCGTGATGCCGACGCTGACGCCGCAGCGCGCCGAGATCGCCCGGCGGATATTGAAGGAGATTGAGGAGCGCCTACAGTTCCTGGTTGATGTCGGGCTGGACTATCTCTCGCTCGGGCGGTCCTCGGCGACGCTCTCGGGCGGCGAATCGCAGCGTATTCGGCTGGCCAGCCAGATCGGCAGCGGCCTGACTGGCGTGCTGTATGTGCTGGACGAACCCAGCATTGGCCTGCACCAGCGCGACAATGAACGGCTGCTGGTCACGCTGCGGCGGCTGCGGGACATCGGCAACACCGTGCTGGTGGTGGAGCATGATGAGGACGCCATCCGCAGCGCCGATTGGCTGGTCGATATCGGCCCGGCGGCGGGGGCTGGCGGTGGTCGCGTCATCGCCCAGGGCACGCCGGCCGAGGTGGCGGCCAACCCGGCCAGCCTGACCGGCGACTACCTGAGCGGCCGGCGGCGGATCGAGGTGCCGGCGACGCGGCGCAAGGTGGACCCGAAGCGCGCCATCCGCGTGGTCGGGGCGACTGGCAATAACCTCAAGAATGTCAGCGCTAGTTTCCCGCTGGGCACGTTTACCTGTGTCACCGGCGTTTCCGGCGGCGGCAAGTCCACGCTGGTGATCGAGACGCTGTACAAGGCCGCGGCGCGCCGGCTGATGGGCAGCGGCACGGTGCCGACGACGCATGAGAAGATCGAGGGGCTCGACCAGCTCGACAAGATCATCGACATCGACCAGAGCCCGATCGGCCGCACCCCGCGCAGCAACCCCGCCACCTATACCGGGCTGTTCGCGCCGATTCGCGACTGGTTCAGCGAGCTGCCGGAGAGCCGGGCGCGCGGCTACAAGCCCGGCCGCTTCAGCTTCAACGTCAAGGGCGGCCGCTGCGAGGCCTGCCAGGGCGACGGGCTGATAAAAATAGAAATGCACTTCCTGCCGGACGTCTATGTCACCTGCGATAGTTGCAAGGGCAAGCGCTACAACCGCGAAACGTTGGAAGTGAAGTTCCGCGGGAAGTCCATCTCCGATGTGCTGGAGATGACGGTCGAGGAAGGCGCCGAGTTCTTCGCCGCAGTGCCGAGCATCCATGAGAAGCTGAAGGTGCTGAAGGAGGTTGGGCTGGGCTACATCCATCTGGGACAGCAGGCGACGACGCTGTCGGGTGGTGAGGCGCAGCGCATCAAGCTGTCCAAGGAATTGTCGCGCCGGGCCACCGGCCGCACCATCTACATCCTGGATGAGCCGACGACGGGGCTGCACTTCGAGGATGTGAAGAAGCTGCTGGCGGTGCTGCACCAGCTGGTGGAGACCGGGAATACGGTGGTGGTGATCGAGCACAACCTTGAGGTCATCAAGACCGCCGATTGGATCCTGGACCTTGGCCCCGAGGGCGGCGATGGCGGCGGGCGCATCGTCGCCGAGGGCACGCCGGAGGATGTAGCGGCGAACCCGGAAAGCCACACCGGGCGCTTCCTGGCGCCGCTGCTGGGGGAGCCGCAGGCGGCGCCGGCGAAGAAGCGGAAGCGGGCGCTGGCGGGCTGAGCCGCGTGGCGCTGGCGCGGGCTTTCGCGGGATGGTCAGGGCGGTGGGGTTCGGTGCTGAAGCACCTTCACGACCGCGCCCTCTCCAACTCAGTGCGAAATACGGACTTCCGGTGAGGATGACGTCCCGCCCCCGCCCACTTCATTGCGCGGCCGTTAGCGGGCGGCAGGCCCGCCCGGTGGCGCTGGCATTTTGCGCTGCCAGGCGCCCGCCGCGTGGGACGCTTTGCAAAGCCCTCCCATCCGGGTAATTCCACCGCTCTGTCGGGGGACAGCGGGGGATAACGGCTTGGCCGCGCTGATCGAGATCGAGAAACTGACGAAGCGCTTCGGCAGCTTCACCGCGGTGGACGAGGTGTCCTTCACGGTGGACCGGGGCGAGGTGCTGGGGTTCCTGGGGCCGAATGGTGCCGGCAAATCCACCACCATGCGGATGCTGGCCGGCTTCATGCCGCCCACCGCCGGCACCGCGCGCATCTGCGGCGCGGACGTGGTGGAAAACGGCGTGGAGGCCAAGCGCAGCCTGGGCTTCCTGCCCGAGGGCGCGCCGACCTATCCGGAAATGAGCGTCAGCGGCTTCCTGCGCTTTACCGCCAGCATCCGCGGCTTCAGCGGCAGCGAACGCGATGACCGGGTCGCCCTGGCCATGGCGCAGACCCAGTTGGAAGGCGTGCGGTTGCAGCCGATTGAGACACTCTCGAAGGGTTTCAAGCGCCGCGTCGGCCTGGCCCAGGCGCTGCTGCACGACCCGCCGGTGCTGGTGCTGGATGAACCCACCGATGGCCTGGACCCCAACCAGAAGCACGAGGTCCGCGAGCTGATTCGCCGCATGGCGCCGACCAAGGCCATCGTCATCTCCACCCATATCCTGGAAGAGGTGGACGCGGTCTGTACCCGCGCCATCATCATCGCCCGCGGCAAGGTCATCGTGGACGCGCCGCCGCGCGCGCTGGAAGTGGCTGGGCAGAGCCTGGAGCAGGTGTTCCGCAAGCTCACCCTGGGGGAGGCGGCGTGATGGGCGGCATGATCCGACGCCTCGGCGACCTGCTGGCCGCCGGCTGGCTGATGTGGGGGCCGGGCAAGGCCGGCCCGCTGCCCTGGCATGGCGCCTGCGTGGTGGCGAAGCGCGAGCTGGCGGCGTATTTCGCCACGCCGGTCGCCTATGTGTTCATCGTCATCTTCCTGGTGCTGGCGGGGGCGCTGACCTTCACGCTCGGCGGGTTCTTCGCCCGCGGCCAGGCTGACCTGATGCCGTTCTTCAGCTTCGTGCCCTGGCTGTTCCTGTTCCTCGTGCCGGCGCTGACCATGCGCCTGTGGGCGGAGGAACGCCGCCACGGCACCATCGAGCTGCTGCTGACCCTGCCCTTGCCGCAATGGCAGGCGGTGGTCGGCAAGTTCCTGGCGGCCTGGGCGTTCTGCGGCATCGCGCTGGCGTTGACCTTCCCGCTGTGGATCACCGTCAACGTGCTGGGCAACCCGGATAACGGCGTGGTGCTGACCGGCTATGTCGGCTGCCTGATGGTCGCCGGCGCCTATCTGGCGGTGGGCGCTGCGGTTTCGGCATCCACGAAGAACCAGGTCATCGCCTTCGTGCTGGCGGTGGCGATCTGCTTCGTCTTCGCCGCCGCCGGCAGCCCCGTGATCACCGAGTTCCTGTCCAACCGCCTGCCGGTGCTGGCGGAAGTGGCGCGCGGGCTTTCGGTGGCGGACCGCTTCGGCGGCTTCACCCGCGGCGTCATCTCGCTGCGCGACCTGGTGTATTTCGGCAGCTTCATCGGCTTCTGGCTGTTCGTGAACGCCGTGGTGCTTGACCTGAAGAAGGCGGACTGAGCCATGGCCGACCTTGCTGCTGAACAACGCGCCGCCCAACTGGCGAAAGAAGCGCGCGCCGCGCGCAAGCGCCTCGGCTTCTCCGGCCTTGGCGTGTTGGCCGCGCTGGTGCTGGCCATCGGCGTGAACCTGCTGGCCGAACGGCTGCTGCCGCGCGTCCGCGTGGACCTGACCGAGAGCGGCCTCTACACGCTCAGCGACGGCACCCGCCAGGTGCTGAGCGGGTTGAAGGACCCGGTGACGCTGCGGCTGTTCTACTCCCGCCGGCTCGGCGCCGAAATCCCGACCTACGGCGCCTATGCCGACCGGGTCCGCGAGATCCTCGGCGAATACGTCTCCCGCTCCGCCGGCAAGCTGAAGCTGGAGGTCTTCGACCCCGAGCCGTTCAGCGAAACCGAGGACCGCGCCATGGGCTACGGCCTGCAGGGCGTGCCGCTGGACCAGGGCGGTGAGCAGGTCTGGTTCGGCCTGGTCGCCACCAACCTGGTGGACGAGGAACGGACCATCCCGTTCTTCCAGCCGGAGCGTGAGCGCTTCCTGGAATACGACCTGACGCGGCTGGTGTGGGAGCTTTCCAACCCGCGCCGCCCGACCGTCGGCGTGATGACCAGCCTGCCGCTGAACGGCGACCCGCGCGCCATGATGATGCGCCAGCCCGGCGCCCAGCCAGCGGTGATCATGCAGCAGATGCGGCAGTTCTTCACGGTGAAGGACGTGCCGCTGGACGTGCAGGTCATCGACGAGGACATCCAGGTGCTGCTGGTGGCGCATGCCCAGCGCCTGAGCGACAGCGCGCAATACGCCATCGACCAGTTCGTCATGCGGGGCGGCAAGCTGATCGCGCTGGTGGACCCGCACAGCGAAAGCCAGGCCAGCCGCCCCGGCCCCGGCGGCCAGCCGCCGACCGAAACCAGCTCGCAGCTCGACCGGCTGCTGAACGCCTGGGGCGTGGAGACGCCGCACGACAAGGTGGTGCTGGACCTGCGCGGCGCCTGGCGCGTGCGGGCCGGCGCGACGGATCGGGTGCAGGCGGTGGACTACGTCGCCTGGTACAACCTCTCGGCCGATAGCCTGGCACGCAACGAGGTGGTGACGGCGCAGCTTGACCAGGTGACGGTGGCCTCGGCCGGCGAAGTGCGCCGCCGCGAGGGCGCCACGGTGGAGTTCACCCCGCTGCTGACCTCCTCGGCGCAGTCCATGCTGGGCGACGTGGCCGCGGTGAAGGCGGAACCCAACCCGGTGCGGCTGCTGGCGGATTTCCGCGCCGATGGCCAGCGGCGGGTGCTGCTGGCGCGGGTGCGCGGCACGCTGCGCAGCGCCTTCCCGGATGGCCCGCCCGAGGTGACGGAAGGCCAGACCCGGCCGGACACCTTCCCGGCGCATCGGGCCGAGACCACCGGGCCAGCGAACCTCGTTGTCGGCAACGACACCGACATCCTGGAGGACCGCTTCTGGGTGCGGGTGCAGGACTTCTTCGGCCAGCAGGTCGCCTCGCCCATCAGCAACAACGGCGCGCTGGTCTCCAACCTGGCGGATACCCTGGCCGGCAGCGACGCGCTGATCACGCTGCGCTCGCGCGGCGAGAGCCTCAGGCCGTTCGAGCTGGTGGAGAATATCCGCCGCAATGCGGATGCGCAGTATCGCCAGACCGAACGCCAGTTGCAGCAGCGGCTGGAGGACACCGAGAAGCGCCTGCGTGAGCTGCGCCAGGGCCAGCCGACGCCCAGCACACAGCCGGGCGAGCGCAACCAGGCGCAGACCGTCATCACCCCCGAACAGCGCGCCGAGATCGACAAGGCGCGGGCCGAGATCGTCGCCACGCGGCGCCAGCTGCGCGCCGTGCAGCTGGAGCTGCGGCGGGATATCGAGGGGCTGGAGGGCTGGCTGCGGGTGGTGAACATCGCGCTGGTGCCGGCCCTGCTGACCGCCTTTGCCATCGGGTTGGCGCTGGTCCGCGCCCGCCGTCGCGCTGCTGCCCGGGCCTGAGGGAAAAGCCATGCTGAACCGGCGAACCCTGATCTGGCTGGGCGGCGGCGCCGCCGGCACCGTGGCGCTGGCCGCCCTGCTGGGGCCAACCTCCCCTGAGCGTTCCGGCCCGCCCGGCGGCGCCGGCACCCTGGCCTTCCCCGATGTGGCGGCGAAGCTGGCCAACGTGGTCCGGCTGGAGTTGCGCAAGACCGACGCGACGCTGGTGGTGGTGCGCGACGGCAATCGCTGGCTGTTGCCGGAAAAGGGCAATTATCCGGTCCGGCCGGAGCGGGTGCGGGAGACGCTGGTCGGCCTGACCGAGCTTCGCCTGGTGGAGCCGCGGACCAATGACCGCGCGCAGCTGGCCCAGCTGGGGTTGGACGACCCGACCATCGCCGGTAGTACCGCCGTGCTGCTGCGTGCGCTGGATGCCGCCGGCGCCGTGGTGGTGGAGCTGATCGTCGGGCGGCGCCGGGTGCGGACCCAGGGCAACCTGCCCGAGAGCGTCTATGTCCGCCGCCCCGGCGAGACCCAGGCCTGGCTGGGCGAAGGCCGCCTGGCGCTGGACACCGACCCGCAGCTTTGGGTGGACCGCGATATCGGCAACATCTCGGCCGAGCGGCTGCGCCGGGTGGTGGTCAACCGCGTGACCGAGGGCGTGCTGATCCTGGAACGCGGCGGCGAGGCGGATGCCAAGCTGCGCCTGGTGGAGCCGCCCAACCCGCCGAGCCAGGACGAGGTCTCGTTGGATGAGGTAGGCCGCAGCTTCGAGTTCCTGACCTTCCTGGACGTGAAGCCCGCCGCCGAGATCCCCGGCGAGGCACTGGGCGAGGCGCGCTTCGAGTTCACCAACGGGTTGGCGGTGACGGTGTGGCCCAACAAGGCCGATGACACGCTGTGGGTGCGGCTGAAGGCCGAGGGCGACGAGGCCGCCGGCTTCAATGCGCGCTGGGATGGCTGGGCCTATCAGGTCGGCATCTGGAAGGAAAAGGCCTTCGCGCCGAAGCTGGCGGACCTGATGGAACGCGAGCGCGGGGCCGCCCCGACCGCGCCGGAATGACCGACCGGGAATACCCGGAACGGCCCTGGGTCGGCATCGGCTGCATCGTGCTGAAGGGCGACAAGGTGCTGCTGGTGCAGCGCGGCAAGCCGCCGCGGCTGGGCAGTTGGTCGCTGCCAGGCGGTGCGCAACACCTTGGCGAGCCGGCCGAGGTGGCGGCGCGGCGCGAGTTGCTGGAGGAAACCGGCATCGAGGTCGGGCCGCTGGTGCTGGCCGCTGTCATCGACGGCATCACCTACGATGCGCAGCGTCGGGTGCGTTACCACTACACCATCGTGGATTACTGCGCCGAATGGACTGCCGGTGAGGCCGTGGCCGGCGATGACGTCTCGGCCGTGGCCTGGGCCGGGCCGGATGAGCTGGCCGCCTACAAGCTGACCGACGCCGTGCACCAGGTGCTGGCCGTGGCGCGGGAACGGCTGCGCCCATGACCACCGCAGACTTGCTGCTGCTGGCGCTTGCCGGGGTGGCGGGCGGGCTGGCCAATGCGCTGGCGGGCGGTGGCACGCTGATCACCTTCCCAGCCTTCCTGGCCGCCGGGGTGCCACCGGTGGTGGCCAATGCCTCCAACGCGCTGGCGATCTGGCCGGCGCATGCCACCGCGGCCTGGGCGGAGCGCGCGACACTCGCAAAACTGCTGCCGGCCTGGCGCGGGCGCATGGCGCTGCTGGCGCTGGGCGGCACGGCGGGGGCGGCGCTGCTGCTGGCCAGCGGGGACCGCGCCTTCCTGACGCTGGTGCCGCCGCTGCTGGGGCTGGCGACGCTGCTGTTCGCGGTGCGCCGCCGTCTGGCGGCGCTGGCCGGTGGCTGGCTCGGCTCGCCGTTCAGCAGCTTCGTCCTGGCGATCTATGGTGGCTATTTCGGCGCCGGGCTGGGAGTGATGCTGCTGGCCTGGCTCGGCCTGGTGCTGCCGCCGGGCACGCCGCCGGCCGCGGCGAATGCGCTGAAGAACCTGCTGGCCAGCCTGGTCACCGCCGCCGGCATCCTGCTGCTCGTGCTGGCCGGCGCCATCGACTGGCCCGCCGCCCTGGCCTGCCTGCTGGGGGCGGCTGCCGGCGCCTTGGGTCGATGCCTGCGTGATTGTGGCCGGCACCGGGCTGACCGTGTTCTATGCTTGGCGCATCTACCGCTGAAAGGGTTTCGCCGATGACGCTCCTCCGTCGTGCGCTGCTGGCCTCCGTGCTGGCTTCGCCCGCCATTGCGCAGCCCGTGGGCGGCGGCCGCTCGGTGAAGCTGGTGGTGCCCTTCCCGCCCGGCGGCGCGGTGGACATCCTCGGCCGGCTGGTCGGCGAGCGGCTCGGCGCTGCGCTCGGGCAGACCGTGGTGGTGGAGAATCGCGGCGGCGCCGGCGGCAATATCGGCGCCGATGCGGTGGCCCGCGCCCCGGCGGATGGCACCACGCTCGGCGTTATCGGCGTCACCACGCTGTGTGCTGCGCCGTCGCTCTACAAGACGCTCAGCTTCGACCCGCAGAAGGACCTGGCGCCGGTCAGCCAGATCACCACCGGCGCGGTGCTGTGCGTGGTCAACGCGCAGGCCGCGGAAAAGCATGGCTGGCGGGACTTCCCCAGCATGATCGCCTGGGCCAAGGCGCACCCTGGCGAAGTCCGCATGGGGTCGTCCGGCACCGGTACCACCAGCCACCTGACCATCGAGGCGGTGAACCGCGCAACGGGCGCGCAGATCACCCATGTGCCCTATCGCGGCGGCGGGCCGGCGATCTCCGACCTGCTGGCCGGCACCATCGAGATGATGTTCGACGTGATGCCCGCGCTGATGCCGCATGTGGAGGCCGGGCGGTTCAAGGCTCTGGCAGTCAGCAGCGCCAAGCGCCTGCCCTTCCTGCCCAATGTGCCCGGCCTGGCGGAGTTCACCGCCCTTGGCCTCGGGCATATCGATATCCAGAGCTGGAACGCCATCATGAGCAGTGGCGGCACGCCGGAGCCCGTGCTGGCGCGGCTGAACCAGGCGATGCGGCAGTTGGCGCAGCTTCCCGAGTTCTCCGACCGGCTGCGCCCGCTGGGCTACACGGTGGTGACCAGCGAGACCCCGGCGGCGCTGGCGGCCCTTATCCGCGCCGAGACGCCGCGCTGGCAGGAGCTGGTGCGGACCAGCGGCGTGACGCTGGATTGATACCAAGCGCACGAAGTTCGGACCTGCGGCCCGCCTGTCGCGAGCCGAGCGCCCGAATGGGCGCCGCGGCTTATGCCGCGTTACGCGCCAGCGTGCGTTTGCACGACGCCAAGGGCCGCGAAGGCGGCCCGCGTCACGCCAGCGGCGTGCCAATGCACGACGCGATTGAGGGGCGCGAAGGTGAAACCTTCATGCGCTGAGTATGACAAAGGCCTCGCGGCTCACTGATCTGATATTGTAACGGTATCACGAATGCGTTGAAGCGACCCTCATCACCTGGCCGTTCATCGCCTTCGTCGCTGTCGTCGCTTAGGTCTCTCGTATCCAACGAGAGGAGCGACGCATGGCTTTCCCCCCGCAAGGCACCGGCAGCAACGATGTGTTCTATCTAAGTGGCCCATTCAACACACTGCATGATGGATATGTCTATCTGGATGGCAGCGGCGGCTTCGATGCTATTTCGCTTTCAGGCGGGGCAACCATCCTCGACTACGCCTGGGGTGGTGTCAGCAACTTCGAGGATTTGATCCTGGGGAGCGGCATCTGGGCGCTGAGCCTCGGCGGCGCGGCGGCCAATGCCTTCACAGGCATGCATGTCGTCATCGACGCCGGGACCGCCTCCCGGATCAATGTGGATGGCTCCGGCCTCAGTGCAGGCGCCACCATGCAGGTGATCGGCAGCGCCAGCGCCGACACCGTCATCGGCAGCAGCGGCACCAATGTATTCGACGCGCATGGCGGCGGCGACCTGCTGGTGGGCGGCGCGAGCGGCGACTTCTTCTACCTGGCGGACCACGGCGAACTGGCTGGCGACACGCTGGATGGTGGCGCCGGCATCGACACGCTGGTGATGAAGGGCGGCCAGCGCATCAACGACGTCGATTTCCTGCATGTCAGCCACATGGAGGCGCTGAACCTGCAGGGCGGCGGCGCGCAGATCGTCATCCTGGCGGCCACCGCCAGCGCCGCCTTCGACGGGGCGGTGACGCTGGGCGCGGCCAATGCCCATGGCCTGTATCTGGATGCCAGCGCCTTCACCCCGACGCTGCATGTGACGGCCACGGCGTTCTCGGACAGCTTCGTGTTCGGCCAGTATGGCGGCGATAACGTGATCTACAACTTCACCACGCACGGCCACGCCAATGCCGACCAGGTGCAGTTGCTGGGCCACAGCCTGGCGGAAGTGCAGGCCATGCTGGCCAGCGCGGTGGATGCCGGCAACGGCACCTACCTGTACCATGATGGCCATGCGCTGGTGTTCTCGGGCGTGGCCAAGGCGGCGCTTTCGACCGCCGACTTCATCATCGCCTGAACGAACGAGGCCGGGCAGTGTGGCCCGGCCCCGCTTGCTTCAGGCGAACAGCCGTTCGCGCGTCAGGCCGCTGTACATGCCCGCGACCTGCTCGCCATAGCCGTTCCACATCAGGGTCGGCACCCGCTCCCCGCTGCCCAGCAGGCGTTCGCTGGCCTGGCTCCAGCGGGGGTGGGAGACGTCCGGGTTCACATTGGCCCAGAAGCCGTATTCGCTGGCCTGGATGGCTTCCCACAACCCCTTCGGGCGCTGGTCGGTCAGGGTGATTTTCACCAGCGACTTGCCGTGCTTGAAGCCGTACTTCCATGGGAAGTGGACACGCAGCGGCGCGCCCATCTGCGGCGGCAGCGTCTTGCCATAGGCGCCGACGACCATGAAGCTCAGCTCATTGGCGGCTTCCTCGATGGTGCAGCCCTCGATATAGGGCCAGGGGTACCAGCTCTGCCGCAGGCCGGGCATCACGCCGCGCAGCGCCGCGCTCTCGAACCGCACGTATTTCGCGCCTGACAGCGGCTTCACCACGCCGAGCAACTGGGAGAGCTGGAAGCCGGTCCAGGGCACCACCATGGACCAGGCCTCGACGCAGCGGTGGCGATAGACCCGCTCCTCCAGCGTCATCAGCTTCAGCAGGTCGTCCATGTCGAACTCGCGCGGCGCCTCGACCATGCCATCGACCTTGACGGTCCAGGGCCGGGTCGGCAGCGCCTGGGCGGGGCGATGGACGCCCTTGTCGGTGCCGAACTCATAGAAGTTGTTGTAGGTGGTGGCGTCGCGCTCGGGCGTGATCTCGCGCCCAGCCGGATACTTGGCGGTGCGCGGCGCCGGCAGGGGCGCCAGCACCTGGGTGGCCTGCGCCTGGGCCTCGCCGCTGCCGAGCGCGAGCAGGCCGACGCCGGCGCCCAGCATGGCCGCCCGGCGGTTCAGGACCAGGTGCTCGGGCGTGGCCAGCCGCTCGGGCAGTTCCCAGCCGCGGGGGATGCGGATCGCCATGGTGCGTGCTCCTTGCTTGCCGTTGCCGCCATGTGAGGGCGGCGTGCTTGTTCGTCCAGCGGCAAAGGCGGGTGTTACAGCTGGCACGTCGCTTGCGCTGTGCCTGGCCATGCGAACCCTGCGCCCCCTCGCCTTCCTCCTGATGCTCTTCGCCGTGGCACCGCATGCGGTGACGGCGCAAGGCAACAATGCCGGTCTCTCGGACCTGCTGGACCCTGCGCATCTCTGCCGCGCCGCCGTGGCTGTGGTGGAACGCGAGGCCGGCACGCCGCCCGGCCTGCTGGCGGCCATCGCCCGGGTGGAATCCGGCAAGCGGGACCCGCAGACCGGCGCGGTGAACCCGTGGCCCTGGACGATCAATGCCGAGGGGCGCGGCAGTCTTTTCCCCACCAAGGCGGCAGCTATTGCCGCCGTGAGGGAATTGCAGGCCCAGGGGGTCCGCAGCATCGATGTGGGATGCATGCAGATCAACCAGCTGCACCACCCCAACGCCTTCCCCAACCTGGAGGCGGCCTTCGACCCGCTGACCAATGCCCGCTACGGCGCCCGCTTCCTGACCGAGTTGCAAAGCACCCGCAATGACTGGATGGCCGCCGCCGGGGCCTATCACAGCCAGACGCCGGAGCGGGCCGAGCCGTACAAGGGCATGGTCGCCCAGGCCTGGGCAGCGGAGCGGCAGGGCGGGCCGAACATCCCCTCCCCCGGCCTGCTGGCGGCGTTGCAGAGCGTGACGCCGGGCTTCCAGGGCAACCCCGGCTTCATGCCTACGCCGGGCGGCGGCGGCGCCATGCTGGGCAACCGCGCCGAGCAGGTGGCGATGACACCGATGACCGGCGGCGGGCGCGGGAGGGGGCTGGACGCCTATCGCGCCGCGCCAACCATGCTGGCGCGGCGGTTTTAGGTGGCTACCGCATCGGCCAAGCGTACATCAGCCCGCCATTGGTCCACAGCCGGTTCATGCCGCGGTCCAGGCCGATCGGGGTGTTCGGGCCGATGGTGCGCTCGAACAGCTCACCGTAGTTGCCGATGGCCTTCACCGCATTGAACAGCCAGCGCGGGTCCAGCTTCAGCGCGTTGCCCAGCACCGGGTCCACGCCCAGCAGGCGGCGGATATCGGGGTTGGGGCTGGCCAGCATCTGGTCCAGATTGCGGCTGGTCACGCCGAGTTCCTCCGCGTTGACCAGGCCCATCACCACCCAGCGCACCACGTCGAACCATTCGGCGTCATCGCGCCGCACCACGGGGCCGTAGGGCTCCTTGCTGATGCGCTCCGGCAGGATCACCCAGTCGGCCGGGTTCTGGAACTGGCTGCGCAGCGCGGCCAGCTGGGTCGCATCCGTGCCGATGGAATCGCAGCGCCCGGCCTGCAGGGCGGTCGCAGCATCGGCCATGCGCTCGATCAGCAGCGGCGTGAAGGTCAGGTTGTTGCTGCGGAAGTAGTCGGCGGTGACCACCTCATTCGTCGTGCCCGGCGACAGGCAGATGGTGGCGCCGCCCAAGGCCCGCAGGTTGGCGATATTGGCCGACTTGCGCACGATGAAGCCGTGGCCGTCATACAGGTTCACCGCCGTCAGCCGCATGCCGAGCGAGGTGTCGCGCGTCATGGAGAGCGTGGTCTGGCGGATCAGCACATCGATCTCGCCGGATTGCAGCGCGGGGAAGCGCTGCACCGCGGTCAGCGGCACGAAGCGCACCTTGGAGGGGTCGCCCAGCACGGCGGCGGCGACGCCACGGCACAGGTCGGCATCCATGCCCTGCCAGATGCCGCGGCTGTCCGGCAGCGAGAAGCCGGCCACGCCGACATTGACGCCGCAGGTCAGGATGCCGCGGGACTTCACGCCATCCAGCGTGGTGCCGGCCTGGGCCGTGCCGGCGCCGAGCGCCAGCGCAAGCCCGGCGAGCGCGCCGAGCAGGGTATTCTTCATTGGGTGTCAGCCTCCGGTTGTCGTCTCAGGCCGGCAGGCTAGCGTGATTCAGGCGGTTGCCGCCACCAGTTGCGCTGCCGTCGTGCGCCGCAGCGCGAAGGGTGCCGGGTCCAGCGCCGGGACCTCGCCGTCGATCATGTCCGCCAGCAACTGCCCGGTGGCCGGTGCCAGGGTGAAGCCAAGCGCGCCATGGCCGACATTCAGCCACAGCCCGGGGATGCCGCTGGCGCCGATGATGGGCTTGCCATCCGGCGTGGCCGGCCGCAGCCCGGCCCAGCTTTTGGCGCGGGACCAGTCGGCGGCGGCGGGAAAGGCGGCTTCCGCCTGGCGCGCCAGCGTGGCCAGGCGCCGGGCCGGCTGGCTGGTGTTCTCGCCAGCCAGGTCCACCATGCCGGCGACGCGCAGCTGATGGGTGCTGCGGTCCTGCAACGGAGCATAGACGATCTTGTGGTGCGCGTCGGTGATGCTGATGCGCGGCGCGCTGTTCCAGGGCTCCACCGGCAGGGTCAGGCTGTAGCCGCGCAGCGGATAGATCGGCAGGCGAATGCCGTGCGGGCGCAGCAGATGCACCGCCGCGGCGCCGCCGGCCAGCACCAGCGCATCGGCGCGCAGCGGGCCTTCCATCGTCTCCACCCCCACCGCGCGGCCGCCGGCCAGCAGCAGGCGCAGCGCCTTGCGGCCGAACAGGAATTGCGCGCCTTGCGCTTCCAGCACGCGCTGGAGTTCCAGGCAGAAGCGATGGGCGTCGCCGACTTCCTCGCTGGGGGTGTGGATGCCGCCGGCCAGCACGCCGCGCATGCCCTCAAGCGCTGGTTCCAGCGCCAGGCATTGGCCGGAATCCAGCACCTCCTGCTCGCTGCCGTGGCGGGCCTGGAGGCGCACCACCTCGGCGGCGCCGGCCAGGTCCTTGGGGTCGCGGTACACCACGAGCTTGCCGTTCATCCGCCAGGCGAAATCCAGCGCTTCCCGCTGCATCAGCCGGTGGACCATGCGGCGGGAATAGGCGCCAAGGCCGAGCAGTTCGACCGTGGTGGCCTCGAACCGTGGCGCCGTGCAGCAGCGCAGGAACGCCAGCAGCCAGCGCCATTGCCCCGGGTCAACCTGGGGATGCAGGCGCAGTGGGGCATCGGGGTCCAGCATCCAGCCCAGCGCCTTCTGCGCCACGCCGGGCGCGGCCAGGGGGGCGACGTAGCTGTAGGAAAGCTGCGCCCCATTGGCGAAGCTGGCGCCATTGCCGGCGATTGGCTCGCGGTCCAGCACCGTTACCTGGTGGCCGGAGAGGGTCAGGCTGTAGGCGGCGGTCATGCCGGCGACGCCAGCGCCGATGACGAGAATGTGCATGCCCTGACTATGCCAGCCGATGCCGCCCGCGCGCCAGCCACGCCTTGCGATGCGCCGCGCGGAAGGCTAGGCGAGGCGCCGGACAGCCGGAGCCCAGCCCATGCCGACCGTGACCTTCACCCTGCCCGACGGCACCGCCCGCAGCGTGGACAGCGGCGGTTGCGAGACACTGATGCATGTGGTGCTCCGCCACGACATCCCGGGCATCGAGGCCGAGTGCGGCGGCCAGTTGGTCTGCGCGACCTGCCAGGTCTATGTCGAGGTGCCCTGGGCAGCCGCCCTGCCCGGCGCTTCCGAGGATGAGCAGGACATGATCGGCGACCTGGCGGTGGACGTGCGGCCGGAAAGCCGGCTGGCCTGCCAGATCCGGCTGACCCCGGCACTGGACGGGCTGAGCGTGCGGGTACCGGCGCGGCAGCGCTAGCTCCGGCTTAACCCGCGCTCAGCATCGCGCTGCGGGGAACGCCGTCACCGCTGCGGCGCTGCCGCCTTCGCGGTTCAAGCGGTGAAGTCCGTCACACTCTCACGGAGACGTCTGACAGCCTCCAACTGTTGCCCGAGCGGCTGCTTCACGCCGTTGGTGATTCCACCGGCGACGGTCAGTCTCTAGCCCTCGCCCACCTCCGGCGTGCGGGTCTTGCCACTGGCCGGGCGAACCCCATCGAAGCTGATCGGCAAGTCAACGTAGCGGATGCCCTTGGGCGTTTCCCGCACCATGCCCAGCGCCTGCACCTGCGGATGCGCCACCGCCTGGGCCACGCCCTGAACCGGGGTGAAGGGGACGCCGACCTCGACGAAGCGCGCCTCCCATTCCGCGTTGCCCTTGGCCAGCAGCAGCGCCTGGATCTGCGCGTTCAGCGCCTCCCGGTTCGCCACGCGGGCCGGATTGGTGGCGTAGCGCGGGTCGTCGCACCATTCGGGGTGGCCGATCAGCTTCGCCAGCCGGCGGAACAGGTTGTCGTTGCCGGCGCCGACCACCGCCTCGCCATCCGCGGTTGAGAACACCTGGTAGGGCACGATCATCGCCGCGCCGCTGCCCTCGCGCTTCGGCTCCTCGCCGGAAGCGCTGTGGTTGGTGACGTGATAGGTCATCCAGCCCATCGCCACTTCCAGCAGGGAGGTATCGATGCTGCCGCCGCGCCCGGTCTGTTCCCGCCGGTACAGCGCGGTGGTGATGCCGGTGACCAGCCACATGCCGGCGCCCATGTCGATGATGCTGGTGCCGACGCGCACCGGCGGGCGGCCCATCTCCCCGGTGACGTTCATGATGCCGGAGAAGGCCTGCATGAGGGGATCGTAGCCTGGCCGGTCGCGCAGCGGGCCGGTGGCACCGAAGGCGCCGATGCTGGCGTGGATCAGCCGCGGGTTGGCGGCACACAGCTCGGCCGCGCCGAAGCCCATTTCCTCGGCCTGGCCGGGCTTCATGTTCTGGATCACCACGTCGCTGTCCAGGATCAGCGCGCGCAGTTCCGCCTTGGCGGCATCGCTGCGCAGGTCGAAGGCGCGGGAGTGCTTGCCGCGGTTCAACGCCATGAACAGGCTGGCCTGGCCATCCGCGAAGGGCGGTCCCCAGCCGCGGCAAGGGTCACCCTCGCCGGGGCGTTCGATCTTGGTCACCTCGGCGCCAAGCTCCGAAAGCACCAGCGCGGCATAGGGCGCCGCCACGCTGTGGCCCATCTCGATGACGCGAAGGCCGGCGAGCGGACCGGCCGGAGTGGCTGGCGCCGTGCTGCTCACGCCATCACCTCCTCGGCCGCCGGCACGCGGGTGATCTGGTGCGCCTGCAGCTTAGGCAGCACCTCGGCAGCGAAGCGGCGGATCTGGTTCAGGAACATCTCATGCGGCATGGCGCCGCGGTTCATGCTGACCAGCAGCGTCTCGGCGCCGCACTTCTCGGCCTCCGCGATCAGCTTCGCCGCCACTTCGTCGCCGGTGCCCCAGGGCATGTGCTCGGCGCGCTTCTCGACATCGGCCATGGTCATATTGCGGAAATCCTGCCGGTCGAAGGCCGCCTGCTTCAGGTTCTCCTGCCGCACGTAGTCGGTGCTGGACTGCGTGACGTAGCCGTGTTCGCGCTGGATGGCGGTTTCGGTGAAGTTGCCGTGGCTGAACAGCGTCTGGTTGAAATAGAGGTGGTAAGGGCCGTTCTCCTTCACCGCCTGGGCCTTGCTGTCGGCCACGTAGGCGTTGACGCCGATGCTGAGGTGCTGCGGCGTCACCTTGCGGCCGTGCTGCGCCTGCACCTTGGCATACAACCCGATGATGTCGTCCCGCAGGCCGCCAGGCGCCAGGCCGGGCGTGATCGGCACGTCCTTGCGCGCCGCCCACTCGATGCTTTCCTTGCTGCCGACCACGGGCACCCAGACGCGCGGGTGCGGCCGCTGCATCGGGCGCGGCCAGAGCGCCACGTCCTTGTAGGACCAGAATTTTCCTTCGTAGCTGAAGACGTCCTGGGTCCAGGCGCCGGTGACGATCTCGTAGGCTTCCTCGAAGCGGTCGCGGCTCTCGCTCATCGAGACGTTGTGCACGCCGTATTCGCGCGGAATGCCACGGGCGAAGCCGCTGATGATGCGGCCGCCGGACAGGCAGTCCAGCATCGCCAGTTCCTCGGCCAGGCGCAGGGGGGAATGCAGCGGCAGCAGGTTGCCGTAGATCAGCAGCTTCAGCTTCTTGGTGCGCTGCGCCGCCGCCGCCGCCATCAGGTTGGGCGAGTTCATCAGCCCGTAGGGCGAGGTGTGGTGCTCGTTGAAGCCGACGCCGTCGTAGCCGAGCTTGTCCATCTCCTCCCAGGCCTGGAGATGCTCCTCATAGGTCTGCATGCCGATCTTGGGGTCGAAGTGCTTCGCGCTCAGCGGGTACGGCAGTTCCTGCACGCCCGGCACCTTCACGTGGTTCAGGTTGGCGCCATAGGCCAGCAGGTCGAAGACAAAGACTTTCATCGGATGGTTCCCTTGGTTGCGCGCAAGTTGGCGCAGGCTTGGTCGGCCGACAAGGTGGCGATAGCGTGCTTGCCATCGAAGGAATTTGACGATGACGAAGCCGACCATTCTGCTGTGGCTCGATGAAGCCGAAACATACCGGCGCGCCGTCGCCGCCGCCGGGCTGGAGGAGCGCTGCACCCTGGTCGCGGTGCCGCGCGCTGCGACCCCGGACGCGGCCTTGCTGGCCAGCGCCGATGCCGTGCTGGCCTGGGGCGCCGCGCCCGGCCTGCTGGATCGCATGCCCAGGCTGCGCTGGGTGCAGGCGCTGACGGCGGGGGTGGAGATGTGGCTCGGCCGGCCGGACGTGACGGACCGCTTCGCGCTGTGCTGCGCCCGCGGCACGCATCGGGTAGCGATGCCGGAGAATATCCTCGGTGCGCTGTTCCACATCACCAAGCCCTACACCCAGGCGGTGCTGGCGCAGCGTGAGCACAAATGGGCGCGCAAGGTCGGCCAGCCGCTGGCCGGCAGGACGCTTGGCATCCTCGGCCTGGGCGCGATCGGCGCCGAGCTGGCGAAGAAGGCCGCCGCGCTGGAGTTGCGCGTCATCGGCACCAAGCGCGTGGTGGAGGACGTGCCGCATGTGGAAAAGGTGCTGCCACCGGACCGCACCGCCGAGGTGCTGGCCGAGAGCGATTTCCTCGTCGTCCTGCTGCCGCTGACGCCGGATACCGAGAACAGCATCGACGCCGGCTTCCTGGCGCAGATGAAGCCCACCGCCTGGCTGCTGAACTTCGGCCGGGGTGCCCTTGTGGTGGATGCGGACCTGATCGCCGCCGTGCAGCAGCAGCGCATCGCCGGCGCGGTGCTGGACGTGTTCCGCCAGGAACCGCTGCCGCCGGAGCACCCGTTCTGGGCCACCGAGGGCGTGCTGGTGCTGCCGCATATCGGCGGTGGCCACCCGACGCGCGACGCCATCGTGGCCGAGCTGTTCGTGGAGAATCTGGGCCGCTTCCTGGACGGCCGACCCTTGGCCGCGCGGGTGGACCTGGCGGTCGGCTACTGAGCGCGGGAACAAGCTGGGGGAACAAGCTGGGGGAACCCTGGGCGGGCCTTGCCGCTTGCTGCGGAAGCAACCGCAGCAAGGACGCCCCCGATGGCAACCATTCACCGTAGCGCCAGCGCCGCCTGGCAAGGCAGCGGCAAGGACGGCAAAGGCGCATTGACTAGCCAGAGCGGCGCCCTCTCGCAGACGCCTTATGGCTTCAACACCCGCTTCGGCGATGCCAAGGGCACCAACCCTGAGGAGCTGATCGCCGCCGCCCATGCCGGCTGCTTCACCATGGCGCTCGCCTTCAAGTTGCAAGGCGCCGGGCATGTCGCCGAGAGCCTGCAGACCGAGGCGAAGCTTTCGATGGAGCAGGAAGCTGCCGGCTGGAAGATCGCGGCCGTGGCGTTGACGCTGACGGCCAGGGTTCCGGGCCTGACCGACGCCGAGTTCCAGACGCTGGCGGCGGATGCCAAGGCGACCTGCCCGGTCTCCCGCTTGTTGAACGCCGAGATCACGCTGGCGGCAACGCTGGAGACCTGAAAATGCAACGGCCCGGACAGCTGAAGCTGCCCGGGCCGGAGGGCCGAACCTGGTGACGCCGGGGGAGGCACTGCCAAGGCTCGGCGCGGCACCTGGCCGGTGGGGGAACCGGCCGGGCGCTAAATCAGCTGCCGATTACCTTGAGCGCGACATTGCCCAGCGTGCCGACCAGGGCAAGCGCCACCCCGATGAGCGTGAAGCGCAACAGCAGCAGAGCGACGGCGCCTGCGCGCGCATCGGGAATTTCGTGAACCGACGAACGACCGCCGATGGGTGCTGCACTCATAACTTGCCTCCTATGGTTGTGTTATCCCGAACACAAAGCAACCTTACGTTATGATTCGTCTCGCGCCAACAGATTTTAGTGTGAATTAGCGAAATTTGTCTCAAATTCAGTTACGACCCAGAGACACCTCCGGCGTGAGAACGTAGACGGCCGGCAAGGTGTTGAATTCATGCGTTGACCGGTCGTAAGGCCTGGCCAGCGATAGCCAGCGCCGCGCGGTCCTCGGTGGTCGCGGCGCGCGGCTGAGACGACATTCCCCGGCATGGCCGGCGCGCCGGGGCGATGGGGTCTCCCCCACCGCTCCGGCCTGCCTAGAGCATGATCGCTTCTGACTGAAGCGGTCACGCTCTAACAGGCTGCGGAAATTCGATTTTCGGCACCAGACGCCGCAACATTGATTCGCGGCGCCGACGCGGAGCGACAGGAAGTTTCAGGAAAAGGCCCGGACGGATTCCATTGCGACCTTTGTTGCCCTTCCGTGGTAGAATTTCCGCAGCCTGCTAGGCTTGTTGTGTGAGAGACTAATTCACGGCTTACTGCGATTCCGCCTAAGCCGATCGCGCTCTACCTCAATGCCGGGATGAGCGGATCAGCGAGGTGACCAGCCAGGTGGCGGCCACCGCGACGCCGATGGCGACCAGCGGCCTGTTGCGGGTCATGCTACGCAGCTGGTCGGACAGGTCGGCAGCGTAGTCGCCGGCGTCATGCGCGTAGCCGCGGGCGCGTGCCCCGACCTTGGGCTGCTGCCGGGAGACGAGGGCCTCGATCTCCGACCAGAGGTCGCCCAGGCGGCTGGAGGCAGTGTCGGCATAGTCCGAGGCGCGGCTGGCAGCGTGCCGCCCGGTCTCCTCGACGGCGTCGGTGAAATGCTCGGCACGATCACGCAGGTGGCGAAGGGCGGCGGACATGGCGGTGCTCCCGTAGGGTCTGAGGAGACCTAACGGCGCTGCGGCTTGTCGGTTCGCCAGCATCGGGCGGCGCGCGGGAGGGATGGTGTGCCCGGTGGGATTCGAACCCACGGCCATTCGATTAAAAGTCGAATGCTCTACCACTGAGCTACGGGCACGTAGCCGGGGCGTTGGAAACGCCGTCGGCCGAGGCGTGAAAAGCCCCGGCCGCCGATAATGTCAAGCGAAGCCTGGGGTCAGGCTTCGTCGGTCGGGATATCCGCCAGGATGCGGGCGCGGGCGATCTTGTCCGGGCCCTGCACCATGCCGGAGCCACCGCTGCCACGCTTGATCTTGTCCACGTTGTCCATGCCCTGCGTCACCTTGCCCCAGATGGTGTACTGGCCATCCAGGTGGCTGCTGGGCGCGAACATGATGAAGAACTGGCTGTTCGCGCTGTCCGGGTTGTTGGTGCGCGCCGCGCCCAGCGTGCCACGCTGGAAGCGGGCCTTCTGCGGCGAGGAGAACTCGGCGGGCAAATCGGGAAGGTCGGAGCCGCCGGTGCCGGTGCCGGTGGGGTCGCCACCCTGGGCCATGAAGCCCTCGATGACGCGGTGGAACGGGGTGCCGTCATAGAAGCCGCGGCGCACCAGCGTCTTGATCCGCTCGACATGCAGCGGCGCCAGGTCGGGGCGCAGTTCGATGACGATCTTGCCGTGCGGAATCTCAAGGACCAGCGTGTCCTCGTCCTTCGGGTCGGCCACGCGCGCGGCCGGGGCCGGGGCGACGGCTTCGGTCACGGTCTCGACGGGGGTCTCGGTGGCGGGGGTCTCGGTTGCTGCGGTCTCAGCCAGGGTCTCGGCCGGGTTGGTCTCGTCGCTCATGAGTATTGTCCTTGTGTGTTCAGGCGTTTACCAGGCGGGCCTTCAGCAGGCGGTCGGGCGACTGCACAACGCCGGAACTGCCGCTGCCGCGCTTGATCTTGTCCACCGCGTCCATGCCGGCAATGACCTGGCCCCAGATGGTGTACTGGGCGTCCAGGTTCGGCGAGGGCGCGAACATGATGTAGAACTGGCTGTTGGCGCTGTCGGGGTTGCTGGTGCGGGCCGCACCCACCGTGCCGCGGAGGAAGCGGTAGCGGGTGGTGAACTCGGCCTTCAGGTCCGGCAGGCGGGAACCGCTGGTGCCGGTGCCGGTGGGGTCGCCGCCCTGGGCCATGAAGCCTTCGATTACCCGGTGGAACGGCGTGCCGTCATAGAAGCCCTGGCGGGTCAGCGTCTTCACCCGCTCGACATGCAGGGGCGCCACGTCTTCGCGGAACTGGATGGTCACGTCACCATCCTTCAGCGTGAAGACCAGGCGTTCCTGCGGCGCCTGGGCGCGCAGCACGGAGGGAGCGGCCAGACCGGCAAGCGCCAGGCCAGCGAAGGTGCGACGGAACATGGGAGGGCCTTTCCTAGCCGGCGCGCTTGGAGACGCGCGCCATCGTGCGGTCGAACGTCAGCTTCGGCACGAAGGTTTTGATATCGCCGCCCAGCATGGCGATTTCCTTGACCAGGCGGGAGGCGATGAACTGGTTGGTCTCACTGGCCATCAGGAAGACGGTCTCGATCTCGTCGTTCAGCCGCCGGTTCATGCCGGTCATCTGGAACTCGTAGTCGAAATCCGAGACGGCGCGCAGCCCGCGCACCAGCATCTGCGCGCCAACCTCGGCGCAGAAATGGATCAGCAGGCCCTGGAAGGGGCGAACCTCGATGACGCAGCCGGTCTTGGCCGCGATCATGTCGGTCTCGGCCTTCACCAGCTCGACCCGTTCCTCCAGGCTGAACAGCGGCCCCTTGGCGTTGTTGATGGCGACGCCCACCACCAGCCGGTCCAGCAGCCGCGCGGCGCGGCTGATGACGTCCAGGTGGCCATTGGTCACGGGGTCGAAGGTGCCGGGATAGAGCCCGACGCGTTCACGAGGCATGTTTACGGCTCCGCCATAGGGGCATCAGGCGTCTCCTGCGTTTCGGTACCGATGGCCGCATCCTGCATGGAGGGCGGGTCCTGGCCCTGTTCGTCGGCTACCGGGAAGCAACTGGTCACCCGCTCGCTGCCGCCCAGCCGCAACAGCGTCACGCCCATGGCCTGGCGGCCCAGCGGGCGGATCTGCCGCGCGGGCAGGCGGATCAACTGGCCGCCATCGGTCACCAGCATCACGTCGTCGCTGGCGCGTACCGGGAAGGTGGCGACAACCTCGCGGCCATCCTTCACCCGGCGCTGGTCGATGCCGAGGATGCCGAGGCCACCGCGCCCGGAGACGCGATATTCATAGGCGGAGCTGACCTTGCCGAAGCCGGCATCGGTCACGGTCAGCAGCAGTTCCTCGGCGGCGGCCATGGCGTCGAACCGCTCAGGGCTCAGCACCACTTCCTCGCCCAGCGCCTCGGCCTCGTCGTCGGCGGCTTCCACCGCGGCCTCGACCGTCTCGGTTTCCTCGCCGGCGGCGCGGCGCTTCTGCGCGGCGGCCTTGAGGTAGGCGGTGCGCTCGGCCGGCGTGGCCTGCATATGGGTCAGCACCGCCAGCGAAATCACCGCGTCCTTGTCGCCCAGCTTGATGCCGCGCACGCCGGAGCTGTCGCGGCCAGCGAAGACGCGCAGCGTCTCGGTCTCGGCCACGAAGCGGATGACGCGGCCCCGCCGGGTGGAGAGCATGATGTCATCGCCCTCACGGCAGGAGGCAACGCCGATCAGGCTGTCGCCCTCGTCCAGCTTCATGGCGATAAGGCCGACCGCCCGCATGTTGCGGAAGTCCGACAGCTTGTTACGGCGGACATTGCCCTGCGCCGTGGCGAAGACCAGATGCAGGTTCTCCCACATCGCTTCTTCCTGCGGCAGGGAGAGCACGGCGGTGACCGACTCGGCTTCCTGCAGCTGCAGGACCTGGCGCAGCGAACGCCCCTTCCCTTGCGGCCCGGCCTCCGGCAGCTGCCAGACCTTGGTGCGGAAGGCGATGCCGCGGCTGGTGAAGAACAGCACCCATTGGTGGGTATGCGCGATGAAGCTGCGCACCACCACGTCGTCCTGCCGGGTGGAGGCCGCCGAACGCCCCTTGCCACCGCGATTCTGCGCGCGGAACGTCTCCAGCGGCGTGCGCTTGACGTAGCCGTCGCGGGTCAGCGTGACGACCATCATGCCCGGCTCGATCAGGCTTTCGTCGTCCACGTCGCCGACGGCGTCGAGGATCTGCGTCATCCGCGGGCTGGCGATCTGGGTGCGGACGGCGAGGAGTTCCTCGGTCATCACCTCCATGCGGCGGATGCGGCTGCCGAGGATGTCCAGCAGGGCGGCGATGCGCTCGCCCACTTCAGTAAGCTCGGCGGTGATCTTGTCGCGTTCCAGCCCGGTCAGCCGGTTCAGCGTCAGCGCCAGGATGCCACGGGCCTGGGCGTCGGTGAGGCGCACCGTGCCTTCGTCGGTGACGATGTTCCCGGCATCCTGCACCAGCGCCAGCAGGGTGCCGACATCGCCGGCGGGCCAATCACGGCCCATCAGGGCGGCGCGCGCCTCTGCCGGGTCGCGGCTGGCGCGGATAACCCGAATGATCTCGTCAATATTGGCCACCGCGATGGCCAGGCCGATCAGCAGGTGGCCACGTTCCCGCGCCTTGTTCAGCCGGAAGCGGCTGCGGCGCAGGATGACTTCCTCGCGGAACTCGATGAACGCCATCAAGGCTTCGCGCAGGCCCATCTGCTGCGGCCGGCCGTTGTTCAGCGCCAGGAAGTTGACCGGGAACGACGTCTGCAGCTGCGTCATGCGGTAGAGCTGGTTCAGCACCACCTCCGCCGTGGCGTCGCGCTTCAGCTCGATCACCATGCGCATGCCGTCGCGATCAGACTCGTCGCGCAGGTCGGAGATGCCCTCGATCGCCTTGGCGCGGACCAACTCGGCGATCTTCTCCATCAAGGTCGCCTTGTTGACCTGATAGGGAATCTCGGTGGCGACGATCTGCTGGCGGCCGCCACGCATCTCCTCGATCTCGCACTTGGCGCGCAAGGGGATGGAGCCACGCCCGGTCTCAAACGCACTGCGAATGCCGGCTCGGCCGAGGATCAAGCCGCCAGTCGGGAAGTCCGGCCCGGGCATGATCTCGATCAACTGTTCGAGCGTGGTATCGGGGTCGCGGATCAGCGCCAGCGTGGCGTCGATCACCTCGGTCGGATTGTGGGTGGGGATATTGGTCGCCATGCCGACGGCGATGCCGCTGGCACCGTTGACCAGCAGGTTCGGGAAGGCGGCCGGCAGTACCTTCGGCTCGCTCTCGCTCTCGTCGTAGTTCGGCTGGAAATCGACGGTGTCTTCCTCGATGCCTTCCAGAAGCGCGGCGGCGGACTTGGCCAGGCGGACTTCGGTGTAGCGCATGGCCGCCGGCGGGTCGCCGTCCACACTCCCAAAGTTGCCCTGGCCGTCGATCAGCGGCACGCGCAGGCTGAAGGTCTGCGCCATGCGGACCATGGCGTCATAGATCGCGGCATCGCCATGCGGGTGGTACTTACCCATGACGTCGCCGACCACGCGGGAGGATTTGCGGTGCGGCTTGTCGGAGGTGTAGCCGCTCTCCTGCATGGCGTAGAGGATGCGCCGGTGTACCGGCTTCAGCCCGTCCCGCACATCCGGCAGGGCGCGCGAGACGATGACGCTCATGGCATAGGCGAGGTAGGAGGAACGCATCTCCTCCTCAAGCCCAACCGGCACGGTATCCATGGGCCGGGGTGCGTCGCCGGCGCCGCCTGTGGTTTCACTCACGCTTGGTTCGGTCCTGTCATGGCCTGGGCAGCTTTGCGCCCGGCCTGAATTAGGGGCTGGCCGCGACTGCGGCCATGAACCCCGAGTCTATAGCAGTTTCAGTCAGATGACGCACCCCTGGGCCAACAGGCCTCCCAGGGGTGCAACAGCGGCCCGTGGCGGGGCTATTCCGCCGCCAGTCGGGCCGGCGCCAGCAGGGCCAGCAGGCCGGAGATCGGCCGGTCGCCGGGGGCCAGGATGGCCTGCGCCACGGCCTGGGCGCTGGCCGCGCTGCCGGCATGGGCCAGGCAGCCCGCCAGCTTGGTGGCCAGTTCCGCGTCCGAGAGCGGCAGTTCCGGCCCGCCGCGCAGCGCATCCACCCGGCGATGCAGGCTGCGGCCGTCCTTCAACGAAAGGGTCACGCTGGTGAAGCGCGGCTTCAGGCTGCCGGGCAGTTCCGTCTTGGTCACCTTGGGCAGGAAGGCCTGGATCTCCGCCCGCTGGACCGCGGCGTCCTCGAAGCTGGCCAGCTCAACCTTGCCATCCGCCAGGCCGGCGGCGATGGCGTATTGCATGGAGAACTTGCCCTCGAGCCCCGTCTTCGGTGCGTCGTGCAGCAGCGGCGAGAAGCTGCGGTTGGTGCCTTCCACCGCCACGCTCGCCACATCCGCCAGGGCGACGCCGGTTTCCGCCTTCAGGTCCAGCAGGGCGTCCAGGGCGCGATGGGTGGCGTAGCACATGGGGTATTTCTTCACTTCCAGCCCGGCGCGGACCAGCAGGCGCGGCGCCTTGCCGAGGTCGGCCATGCCAGCTACCAGGTCTTCCCCGGCGCCGTACAACTTCGCGTAGCCGCGCGGACCTTCCAGCGCTTCCGGCGAGCTATCGAAGCCTTCGCGCGCCAGCAACACGGATTGCAGCGCGGCGCGGTTGCTGTGCCCGGCCTGGAAGCTTTTGGCGTCGGTGCCGAAATTCTCCCGGCTGCCGGCGGCCTGGGCCACGGTCAGGCCAATGGCGTTGGCGGTTTGTTCGGCGGTCAGCTTCAGCAGGTTGGCGCAGGCGGCGGTGGCGCCGAACATGCCGATGCTGGCGGTGGCGTGGAACCCCTTGGCGTAGTGCTCGTCGCCCAGGCACTCGCCGATGCGGCCGGCCACCTCGAAGCCCACGGCATAGGCGGTGCAGACGGCCTGCAGCCCCAGCCCTTCGGCTTCCGCCAGGGCCAGCAGCGCCGGCAGCATGGCCACGCTGGGGTGGCCGCGCATCGGGCCGGTCACGTCGTCGAAGTCCAGCACATGGCCCAGCACGGCATTGGCGAAGGCGGCCTGCTCGATGCCCAGGCGCTCCTCGGTGCCCCAGATGCGCGCCACGCCGGGGCCGCTGGCGCGGCGGGCGTAGTTCAGCGCCTTGGCAAAGGCCGGCTCATGCGTGCCGCCGATGGCGCAGGCCAGCGTGTCCAGCAGCGCGCGGCGGGCGGCGTGGCTTTCCTCCGGGCTCATGTCGGCGGCGGTGAAGTTGGCGGCGAAGGCGCCGATCTGTTGTGCGAGGGTCATACCTGCGTTTCCTTCCCTTGGAGGTCAGCCAGAAAGGCCAGCACGTCCCGCGCGCAGCGTTCCGGCACGGCGTCGCCGACATTATGCGGCATGCCGTCATAGGTGATCAGCCGGGCATTCGGGATCGCGTCCCGCATGCCCTCATACAGGCCATGATGCCCGATGGGTTCCGCGCCAGGCGCCACCAGCAGCGTCGGGCATTTTATCAGTGGCAGGTCGCCGGCCCAGTTGCGGCTGCTCATGTGGTTGACAAAGCGGCCGATGAAGGCCGGGTCGTTGCGGCCCATGTCCTTCGGGAACCACTCCAGGAAACCCGGGTCCTGGTCGGCCGGGAAGCGGTCGGCGATGGTCTCGCGGATGAAGCGCTCGATGCCATCCCGCTGGAAGCGGGCGACCCAGCCGGTGGCCTGGGTGCCGGCCAGGCCGGGCGAGGCGGCGAACAGGCTGAGGCTGGCGACGCGCGACGGCGCCTCGATGGCCATGCGCTGGCCGATATAGCCGCCGGCGGAGTTGCCGACGACATGGGCCTTTTCCACGCCAAGGTGGTCCAGCAACTCCAGCGCATCGGCCAGCAGGCGTTCCAGCGTCAGCGGGCGGTCCTCACCGGGGATTTCGCTGGCGCCATGGCCGCGCAGTTCCGGCGTGATGCAGGTGTATTCGCGGGCCACGACCGGCAGCCAGCCGAACCAGCGGCGATAGCTGCTCATGGCCGGGTGCAGCAGCAGCACCGGGATGGCCGGCGTGCGCCAAGGGTCGGTGAAATCGTCGATCCGATAGGCCAGGCTGGTGCCGTCGCTGGCGCGGAACCGCGCCATGTTGGGGGCAAGCTGGGTCATATGGCCACCGTCGTCGGGTCGTAGCTGTAGAGCCATTCATAGCGGCTGCGGACCAGGTCCGGCTGCCACTCGCGTTCCACATAGGCGGCCGCGCCTTCGGCATGCGCCAGGGCGGGGTTGTGGAAGCGCTTGGTGTTGTCGGTGCTGCCGCGGACCATGCGGGCGGTGCGTTCCACGCGGGCAGCCTCGTAGCGGCGCAGCGCGGTCTCGGTGCCGTCCACCTCGGTCAGCGCGCGGGCCAGGACATAGGCGTCCTCCACCGCGTGGACGGCGCCCTGGGCCAGGAAGGGCAGCGTCGGGTGGCAGGCGTCGCCCAGCAGGGTCACGCGCCCCCTGCCCCATTCCATCAGCGGGTCGCGGGCCAGGAAGGCCCAGCGGAACGGGGTCTTGATGGTGTCGATCATCAGGTGGATGTCGGGGTGCCAGCCCTCAAAATCCGCATGCATCTCGGCGTGCGTCCCCTGGGTGGTCCAGCTTTCCTGCTGCCAGTGCTGGCCTTCGACCACGCCGACCAGGTTCATCAGCTTGAAGTTGCGCAGCGGGTACTGCACCACGTGCCGCCCCGGCCCGACCCAGTTGGTGGAGACCGGCTTGCACAGCCGCTCCGGCAGCAGGGACGTGTCCAGCACGCCGCGCCAGGCGAAGATACCGGTGAAGTGGGCCTTGGCCTCGCCCCACAACTGCCGGCGGATGGCGCTGTGGATGCCGTCGGCGCCCAGCAGCATGTCGCCCTCGGCCAGGCTGCCATCGGTGAAGCGCAGGCGGACGCGGTCTCCCAGGTCCTCGAAGCCCTCGGCCTTGCGGCCCAGCCGGATGCAGCCGGGCGACGCGGCGCGCACCGCGGCTTCCAGTGCCGCCAGCAGGTCCGGTCGATAGACGGTGAAGTACGGGAAGCCGTAGCGCTCCACGCATTCCTGCACGAGATCAAACGGGTTCCACGCCTGGCCGGTGGACCACAGCCGGATTTCCTTGCCCGGCGTCTCGCAGCTGGTGGCGGCAATCTGCTCGCCGATGCCCAGCGCGTACATCACGCGGGAGCCATTGGGCGAAAGCTGCACCCCGGCGCCAACCTCGGTCAGCGCCTGCGCCTGTTCATAGACCTCGACCTCATGGCCGCGCTGCAACATGGCGAGTGCAGCGGTCAGGCCGCCGATGCCGCCGCCGGCGATCAGTATCTTCATCACTCAGCCGCCCCGCGCACCGCCTGGTCCCACCACAGGCACTCGCCCTGGCGCAGGTCGTGATTGCCCGGCAGCACCTGCACCGGCACGCGCTCGCCCCGCTTCGCCGCGGCCATGCGCATTTCCTTCGCCGCCACGCGCTGGTCCGGGGAAACCCAGTCGCGGTCATGGCCCCACAGCGAAGGCCCGCTGGTGACCTCGCTCGGCGTCCAGCCCTGCTGCTGGATGGTACGGCCGCCCCAGCCGTATTCCATCAGGAAGCCACTGGGCGAATAGTTGTAGAAGCTGGTCATGTAGTCGTTCACGTGGCGGCCCAGCGTGGTGGCCACCCGCCCCGGCTGGTCCTGCGCGATGTCGTAGGCCTGGCCGACATCGTCCAGCTGGAAGGTTTCCAGCATCAGGTGATGCAGCTTTGGCTGCGGATTTTCGATCAGCGCCAGGCTGTGGTGCCGGTCATTGCAGTGGAAGAAATACGCCCGGAACGGCTGGGTGATGTAGTCGCTGACGCGGAAGCCCAGCAGGTCGCGGTAGAAGGCCAGCATCGGGTCGATTTCCGGCACCCACAGCACCGCATGGCCCATGCCCAGCACGCCCGTGCGGAAGCCGCTGATCGGCCGGCCCGGCACGAAGGGCTCGGCCGCCACCTCGGCGCCGTGGATCAGTTCAACCCGGTTGCCCAAGGGGTCTTCGCACCACACCAGCCCGGCCACGGCACGCTGCGCACACAAGGCCGCGTCGCCCCGATGCACCCGGACGCCGGCCTTCTCCAGCTTCGCCGCCATGGCGTCCACGGCGGCGGCATCGGCCAGTTCCCAGCCGAAGAAGGCGGCGCCGTTGCCGGCATCCTCGGCCACCAGCAGGCGCTGCTTGCGGTCATCCATGCGGAAGCGCAGCTGGCTGCGGGTCTGTTCCGCCAAATGCAGGCCAAGCAGCCCGGACCCGAAGCTGGCCCAATCCTCCAGCGACGTTGCGCGCACACCGACATAGCCCAAGGCCTGAACCTGCATGGCACCGTTCCCTTCCTGTCTTGCGGGGGATGTTAGACTGCGCTTGGCTGGCTGGCGACACCCGGCTGAAACCAGGGCCGTCCGAGGGGGAAACGCATGATCTGGCGCGGCATGATGCTGCTGGCTTCGCTGACGCTGGCCGGGCAGGCGCGGGCACAGGCCTTCCCCGACCATCCGGTCCAGGTCATCAACCCGTACGGCGCCGGCAGCACGACAGACCTGCTGACCCGCGCACTGGCCACCGCCATGCAGCCGCGCCTGGGCCAGCCGGTGGTGGTGGTGAACCGCGATGGCGCCGCCGGCGGCCTCGGCACCAGCGTGGCGGCGCGGGCGGCGCCGGATGGCTACAACCTGCTGTTCGCGCCAGCGGTGGTGCTTTCCGTGCTGCCGACGCTGCGGCCGGATATCGGCTACCGCGCCGAAAGCTTCATCCCGGTGTGCCAGGCCTTCGAGAACCTGATGGTGCTGGCGGTGCGCACGGACAGCCCGCTGCGCAACCTCGCGGACCTGGTCGCGGCGGCAAAGGCGCGGCCGGGCACGCTGACCTATGGCCACCAGGGCGTTGCCTCGGTGCCGCATCTGGCCGCCGTCGCCTTCGCCCAGATGGCCGGGGTGGAACTGCAGGACGTACCCTACCGCAGCGAGCCCAACGTAGTGCTGGAAGTGCAGGCCGGGCGGGTCGATTTCGCCGCGCTGGTGGCGGGTTCCATCAACAACCAGCCGCTGCGGGCCTTGGCTGTCTTCGCGCCACAGCGCCACCATCTGCTGCCGGACGCCCCGACCGCGAAGGAACAGGGCTACGACTTCTCCCCGGCCAGCTTTGGCGGGCTGTACGCGCCCGCGGGCACGCCGGCCCCGGTGGTGGCGCGGTTGGCCGAAGCCTGCGCCGCCGCCGCCACCGACCCGGGCTATGCCGAGGCCGCTCGCCGCAGCTTCCAGCCCGCACAGTTCCACCTGGGGCCGCAGGCCTTCGCCGCCCGCATGCGCGACGAGATCGCCGAGAAGGCCCGCCTGCTCGCCGGCCTGCGGCTGGAGCGCTGAGCATGCTGCGCCTGCTGTTCCTGCTGCTGGCCTCTGCCCCCGCCTGGGCGCAGCCCTTCCCCAGCCGGCCGATCACAGTCATCAACCCCACCGCGGCCGGCGCCTCCACCGATATCCTGATCCGCGCCATGGCGCCGGCGCTGTCCGCGCGGCTCGGCCAGCCGGTGGTGGTGGTGAACCGCGAGGGCGGCAGCAGTTCGCTCGGCACCGCTGCCGTCGCCCGCGCCCAGCCGGATGGCTACACCCTGCTGTTCGGCGCGGCCTATTCGCTCTCGGTCCTGCCGGTGATCCGCAACGATACCGGCTATACCGCGGCCAGCCTGGAGCCCATCTGCCAGGCCTTCGTCAACACCATGGTGGTGGCGGTGCGGCCGGACAGCCCCTTCGCCACGCTGGCCGACTACATCGCCCGGGCGCGCCAGGGTGGCGCCACCTTCGGGCACCAGGGCATCGCCAGCATTCCGCACCTGGCCATGGTGGAACTGGGCCAGGTGGCGGGCGTGGCGTTGCAGGACATTCCCTATCGCGGCGACCCGCCGGTGGTGGTGGATACGCTGGCCGGGCGCGTCGATGCCGGGGCGATGGTGCTGGGCAGCCTGCGCGGCCAGAACCTGCGGGCGCTGGCGGTGTTCGGCGCCGCCCGCAACCCGGCCCTGCCCGACGTGCCCACGGTGCGCGAAGCCGGCTGGGACGTGGCGCCGGAAAGTTTCGGGGGGCTGTTCGCCCCGGCCGGCCTGCCGCCCGCGATACGCGCGACGCTGGCGGCAGCCTGCGAGGCCGGTGTGGCAGACCCGGCCTATCGGGAGGCCGCGCGGCGCGGCTTCCAGCCGGCGGAGTTGTTCCTGGGGCCGGAAGCGCTGGCCGCCCGGTTGCAGCGCGATGTCGAGGCCAAGGCAACGCTGTTGCGTGGCATAGCGCTGGAGCGGTAGCGCCAGCCCGCCTCAGTGCACCAGCTTCATCTCGGGGATGCCCTCGCTGGCCACCCAGAAGCGGTTGATGGAATCGGCATGCGTCGCCCTCGCCGCGGCATCCGCCTCCGCCGCCGGCCGCGGCTCCAGGTCGAAATGGCCGCAGCGGTCCACGCCGCGCACCAGCGTGGCTGAAAGCCGCGTCGGGCCGACATGCCTTACGCTGGCCGGGATGTAGCTGATGCCGATGCCGATGCGGTCCTCGGCCGAGCGGTTCGGCGTGCTGCTGTGCAGCGCCAGCGTGTGGTGCAGGCTGAACTCACCGGGCGCCAGCAGCATCGGCACCGCCTTGGCGTCGTCCACCGCCGCCTGTGCGGTCTGCCCCCGAGACAGCATGTTGGCTGGGTTCTTCTCATCCGCATGCGGCACCTGGCCGCGCGCCTGGCTGCCCGGCAGCACGCGGACGCAGCCGCTCTCCTCATTGCTTGGCGTCAACGCCAGCCAGGCCGTCACATGCTCGAACGGCGCCAGGCCGAAATAGGTGCCGTCCTGGTGCCAGGGCACGAAGCCTGCGCTGTTGGCGGCCTTCCACCAGATGGTGGTGTGGAAGATCAGGATATCCGGGCCGATCACGTCCTCCACCGCATCCAGGATCGCCGACGTGCGAACCAGTTCGGCGGCCCAAGGGAATAGCAGGTAGGGCTTGATCCGGTTGCTCGGCTGGCGGATGCCAGCCTCCGAGACCGCACGTTCCGCCTGGCCGCAGCAGCGCACCAGGTCGGCCCGCCAGCGTTCCGCCTGCGCCGCCTCCACAGCGCGCAGCGGCGTGGCATAGCCTTCGGCGCGGTAGCGGGCGATGGCGGCATCATCCAGCAGCTTGGGCATGGGTGGCTCCCTGGTGGAAGCCTCCAGCCTACGCTGCCACGGGCCGCGGCATAACCCACAAGGCGCGGGCCAAGCCACGCACCCCGCCATCGGCTCCGAGAATGGCAGTGCCAGCGTGCAGCTTGCGGTCTTCCCGCCCGATCTGCCAGCCGAGCACGATGCACGGCTCGCCCGGTTCAACGCTGCCAAGCAGCTGCCCGGTCATCCGCGCCAGCAGCGAACGCGCGGGCGGCGTTTCCACCGCGAAGGCGAACTGTCCGGCGCAATCCAGCGCGGCCCACAGATGCTCCGGCGCCACCCGGCCACCAACCGCGAAGGCCGGGTCTGGCCGCCAGAGGCCAGCCGCCACACCAGTCCGGCCTTCGACCTTGCCGGTGAAGACGCGCAGCCCGTAGCCCGGCGCCTGGTTGTCGCCGCAGCAGAAGCACAGGCCGGTGGAGTGGCTGAGGCCGCTGGCCAGGAACCAGCGCGTCGCCGCCTCGGCCTCCGCCAGCGTCGGCGCCGGTGGCACGTCCAGCGTCAACTCGGCCGGGCGCGCTTCCACCACAACATTGCCTTCGGCGTCCAGCACAGCAGCGCCCTGCGCGTCGCGCCGCACCATCAGCGCGGTGTCCAGCGGCATCGGCCGGCGCAGCGTCACTTCCGCAGGGCCATCCCCCAGCAGCAGCGCGGCGCGCCCTGCGACATAACCGCCATTGCCGCTGCCCGGCGGCCCGCGGAACTGCGCCGCGACGGTGAAGGCTTCGCTCATCGGATCTCCGCCGGCGTCGAGGTGCCCGGCCCTTGGCCGACGATCAGCAACTCGCAGGGTTCCGCCTTGGCGCCGTCATAGTGGATGCCGCGGCCGTAATGCGTGACGAAGCTGCCGGCGCTGACCGGCACCGTGCTGTCCTGGTTGAAGCGCGGGCCGCTGCCCATCCACCAGGTACCCTTGAGGACGGTGATGAAGCGGTCATGCTGGTGGAAATGCGGCCGCGACATGTTGCCTGGCAGCCAGCGGTTCATCACCGCATAGAAGCCTTCCTTGGTGGGGTCGCCGACCAGCAGCGCCTGCTGGTTGCCGCCGCGCGAAACCGGCCCCCAGGGGATCTGTTCCGGCACCAGGTACTTGATGATGGCCGGGTCCACCTGGCCGAAAGCGCGGCCTGCCCAAGGCGCCAGCGCGGCAGCCAGCAGCAGCGAACGGCGGTTCATGGGGCATCTCCCTCGATGGCGATGACACGGGCCGGAGCGCCGTCGCTGTCCGGTACTTTCACCGGCAGCGCGACGACGAAGCTGCGCGGCTGCACCAGCGCACCGGTGTTGCACAGGTATTCGAACATGATGACGCCCTGCTTCAGCAGGTGGAAATGCGTGACATGCTCCGGCAGCGGCGGCCGCTTCTGCTTGGTGATGAAGTAGCGGATGCAATGGTCCTGCGGGAAGTCGAAGCCGACCGCCTTGATGCCGGCTTCCCGCAGGAAAATGGCGGCATCCGCGCTCATCCACGGCGCCTTCGCCCAATAGTCCGGCGTGTTGACGCTGTAGCGCTTGTCCCACTGGGTCTTCAGGATGGCGATGTCGCCGCGCTTCAGGTGGCGGGCGCTGGCGGCGATGCGCTCGCCGGAGATCTCGGTGTTCTCCGGCACGTCCGAGAGGTCGAGGATCGCCGCCTCCCCCACCGTCATGTCCAGGTTGATGCTGTCCGTCGTGAAGCCCTGCGGGTCCACATGGCGTGGACTGTCCATGTGGGTGAAGGCGTGCAGGTTCCAGCCGGCCCAGGTGCCCTGCCCTTCGCCGGTGTCGTGGCTCTTCAGCAGGCGGCGCTCCACCGGCCAGCGGAAATGGCCCGTGGTGACGGCGGTGGAGAGATCGACATAGCGGCGCATGCGGCTGCCCTTTCCGGACCGGGCCGCGTGTGGCCCGCCCTCCCTGTTTGGCGGCAAGCTAGCGCCGGGCGCTGGCTACGCCAATGCCTTCGCCACCTTCTCATGCGTGCCGCGGCTCAGCTTCGATTGTGCCAGTATGCGCTGCAACTCCCGCTGCATCAGGGCTCCGCGCTGCGCATTCTGCCGCCGCCACTGCCCGAGCGGCCCGACCATCCGCGCCGCCGTCTGGCCGTTGATCTGGTCCAGCGCGATCACCGCATCAGCCAAAAAGGAATAACCCTCGCCCGACACATCATGGAATCGCACCTGATTGCCGGCAGCGAAGGCGCCGATGACGCTGCGCGCCCGGTTCGGGTTCTTCAAGTCGAAGTCCACATGTGCGTACAGCGCGCGCACTTCGGCAATGGCATTCGGCCGCGCCGCCATGGCCTGGATGCTGAACCACTTGTCCAGCACCAGGTCGTCGCCGCGCCACTTCGCGTGGAAGCTGGCCAGTGCCGCATCGCGCTCCGGCGTCTCGGTACCGGCCAGCGCGTCCAGCGCCGCCAGTACTTCCGTCATGTTGCGGCCGGCGTCGAACTGCGCTTTTGCGAGAGCCACATCCTGCGTCGCCAGGTAGCCCAGGCAGACATTGCGCAGCGCACGGCAGCCGATGGCTTCGCCGGTGATGCTGGCCGGGTCGGTCGCGGCCATGGCGTCGTAGGTGCGGCGCAGGCTGGTGGCGCAGCGCTGCGCGATCTCGCGCCGTAGTTGCTCCCGCACGGCGTGGATCGCCGCCGGCTCGGCCACCGCCATCTGGTCGGCGACGAAGGATTCGCCGGGCAGTAGCAGCGCCTCGGCGGCGAAGGCTGGGTCGCGCTCTGCATCCGCCAGCGTGGCTTCCACCGCCTCGGCCAGCGCTGGGTCGAAGGGTGTGGCCGGCGCCGCGATCATGCCAAGCATCACCGCCGTGGCGTATTGCTGGCCGCTGTCCCAGCGCACGAAGGGGTCGCTGTCATGCACCGCCAGGAAGCGCAGCCGGTCCTGCGGCACCCCCAGCAGCCGCACCGGCGCCGAGAAACCACGCAGCAGCGAAGGCACTGGCGCGGTGGCGATCTCGTCGAAGGTGAAGCTCTGCTCGGCACCCTCCAGCAGCAGCATCCGCTCCGCAATCTGCTGGCCGTTCGCGTCCAGCAGGCCGGTCGCAACCGGGATCGGCAGCGGCGCCTTCTGCGGCTGCCCGGGCGTGGCCGGCGTGGTTTGCCGCAGCGTCAGCGTGTAGCGGCGGGCGGCGGCGTCGTAGCTGTCCTCGGCGGTCAGCTCCGGCGTGCCGGCCTGGCCGTACCAGCCCTTGAAGCCGCTGAGGTCGATGCCGGACGCATCCTGCATCGCGGCCACGAACTCCTCGATCGTCACCGCCTGGTTGTCGTGGCGGGCAAAGTAGAGGTCCATGCCGCGGCGGAAGTTGGCGGCACCGATGCGGGTGTGCAGCAGCCGCACCACTTCCGCGCCCTTGTCATAGACCGTGGGCGTGTAGAAATTGTCGATCTCGATATAGCTGTCGGGACGCACGGGATGCGCCATCGGGCCGGCATCCTCGGGGAATTGCGCGGCGCGGAGACGGCGCACATCCTTCAGCCGCTTGACCGCGCGGCTGCCCATATCGCTGCTGAACTCCTGGTCGCGGAAGACCGTCAGGCCTTCCTTCAGGCTCAGCTGGAACCAGTCCCGACAGGTGACGCGATTGCCGGTCCAGTTGTGGAAATACTCATGCGCGACCACGGTCTCGATGCCCTGGTAGTCGCCGTCGGTCGCCGTCTCCGCCGTGGCCAGCACATACTTGGTGTTGAAGACGTTGAGACCCTTATTCTCCATGGCGCCCATGTTGAAGTCCGACACGGCGGCGATGTTGAACACGTCCAGGTCGTATTCCAGGCCGAAGACGTCCTCGTCCCACTTCATGCTGCGCTTCAGGCTGTCCATCGCATGGGCGCAGCGGGTCTCGTCGCCGCGGCGTACCCAGATGTTCAGCGCGACGGCACGGCCGGACGCGGTGGTGAAGTGGTCGTGCACATCCACCAGGTCGCCAGCGACCAGCGCGAACAGGTAGCACGGCTTCGGGTGCGGGTCCTGCCAGCGCACCCAATGCCGGCCGCCCTCGGCATGGCCGGAACCATGCGGATTGCCGTTGGAGAGCAGGATCGGGCAGGTCGCCCGATCCGCCGTCAGGGTGACGGTGTAGCGGCTCATCACATCGGGCCGGTCGGGGAAGTAGGTGATGCGGCGGAAGCCCTCGGCCTCGCACTGCGTGTAGTAATTTCCGCCGGAGGTGTAGAGGCCGCTCAACTCGGTATTCTCCGCCGGCGCGATCTGCGTGGTGATCTCCAGCATGCAGGCATCCGGCAGCGCGCCGATCGTCATGCCCGCGTCGTCCAGCGTGTACTGTTCCGGCGGCAGCGTCGCGCCATCCAGCGCGATATGCCGCAACTCCAGCGCCACGCCATCCAGCCGCAGCGGCCCTGGCCGGTTCCGCCGCAGCGCCAGGCGAGAGCGCACGATGGTCGCCGCCGGGTCCAGTTGGAAATCCAGGTCCACCGTGTCGATATGGAAGACCGGCGGGGTGTAGTCCTGGCGATGCGTGGCGCGCGGCGTTTCGGTCATGGGGCTACCCGTTGGTGCCGGGGTCGAGCGGATAGATCGGCCGGCGGACGTTGCGGAAGGTCAGCTGCGAATAGTCGGACGTGCAGACCCCAACGCCGGCGCACTCGACAATATCCCTGGCCAATGGACCGAGCGCGGCGCGCCAATGCACCCGTGACTTGATGGCCAGGTAGCGCTTGTCGCGCGGCTCGATGCCGAGCACGCGGAACATGTCGGGGCTGGTCGGCTCGATCTGGCGCGTGACCAGCACGATCTCCACCGCGCCGGTGTCCAGCACCACGGTCGGGCCCATATATACCTTCAACCCCGGCGCCAGGCCGGCCTTGGTGACGAAGTAGCCAGCCGAGATCGTCTTCACCCTGCCGGTCACGCTGAGCGGCTTGGAGGATTGCGGCAACTCCGGCATCGGCAGTTTGCCGCCGAGTTCCAGCGTCACTTCCGCGCCAATGCCGGCACGCTGGCAAGCAGCCACGGCGTCAGGGTCGCAGATGCCAAAGAAGGCGACATCCTCCAACCCCTGGCGCAGGATTTCTGCGAGTACCTCGGTGGTATCCATGGTGCCGCCGGAAGCGCAGTTGTCGTAGTGGTCCAGCAGCACCACCGGCAGTTCCGCCTTGGTCGCGCCGGCCTGCTTGGCCCGCGCTACGCTGTCGGCTAGCGGTTCCGGCTTGAAGGTAAAGGCCTCCCGCGCTTTCCAGGCGAAGTCGAGCAGCTCCTGCACCATGGCCTGCGCGTCGGCCTGGTTGTTGTCGGTGCAGACCACGGCGGAAAGCCCGGCGCCGTGGATATCCGCGTGTGGAAAGCCGACATACAGGCTGGCGCTGAGCGCGCGGCCACTGGTTTCCCAGCCGCGGCACATCGCCTGCAACTCCTTGTTCGGGAAGGCGTGCGTGCCCTGCGCCATCACGTGCGGCAGCATCGGTGCCCGGGCCCAGGCGGTGGTTGGCTTGACCTCGCCGCGCAGCGCACGCAGCAACGGTCGCGCCGCACGCTCGGCGGTTTGGTACATGTCCACATGCGGGTAGGTCTGGTAGCCCGCCGTCACCGTGGCGGTTTCCACCATGTTGGCGTGCATGTTGGCGTGCATGTCATAGGCCACGGCCATCGGCGTGGTCGGGTCGATGGCGCGGATGCGGCGCAGCAACTCGCCCTCGCCGTCCTCGTAGGCGTCCGTCACCATCGCGCCATGCAGGTCCAGCAGAATGGCGTCCCAGCCACCCTGCTTCACCGCATCAGTGATCGCGCCGCAGAACGCCTCATACGCCGCGCCATCCACCTTGCCCGAAGGCGGTGCATGCGCGGCGACGGGCACCACAACCTCGGCGCCCGCCTCCGCGGCCACGTCGAGGAAGCCGCCCATGCAGGTGCGGGTGCCCTTGAAGAACGCAATGGCCCGCTCGCCGGCCAGCAACTCCGTGCCATCCCGGCAGAACCTCGCCAATGGCGTCGGCACCGGCGAGAAGGTGTTGGTTTCGTGGCTGAGCGCGGCGAGCAGGAAGCGCATGGTCAGCGGTACCCCGGGTCCGAGAGGTTGAGCAACGGAAAGGCACTGAACAGCGAAGGCGGCCGCACCGGCTGCGCCTGGTGCAGGTAGCCCGGATGCAGGTCCACGAAGCGCGAAACGCCGAGCAGGCCGAGCACCTCATGGATTTCGGTCTGCAGCAATTCCAGTACGCGCTGCACGCCATCCTCGCCGGCGGCGGCCAGGCCGTAGCAGTAAAGTCGACCGATCGCGACCATGTCGGCGCCCAGTGCCATCGCCTTCACCACGTCGCTGCCACGGCTGATGGAGCCATCCATCCACACCTTGGCGCGGCCACCCACGGCCTTCACCACTTCCGGCAGCGCCTCCAGCGAACCACGGCCGTGATCCAACTGGCGGCCACCATGGTTGGAGACATAGACCACGTCCACGCCGTGGTCGCAGGCCATGCCGGCATCCTCTGACGTGGCGATGCCCTTCAGCACCAGCGGTACGTTCGGGAATTTCTGCTTGAAGTGCCGCACGTAGTCCCAGTTCAACCCAGCCTGGAAGCTGTGCCCCACGGCGCGCGCCCGCCACGGCTTGACGAAGCGCTTGGCGATGTCGCGTTCGCGCCGGCTGTAGATCGCGGTATCGACGGTCAGGCAGAAGGCGTCGTAGCCGGCATCAATCGCCTGCTTCACGATGTCGTCGCACCAGGCGTAGTCGCCGCGCACATACAGCTGGAACACGTTCGGCCCGTTGCCGGTCGCTTCCGCCATCAGCTTCAGCCCCGGCGCGCTGACGCTGGAGACGATGGTCGGGACGCCGAATTTCTTCGCCGCCCGCGCCGCCGGGGCGCCGCCCTCAGCGTCGAAATTCTCCAAGCCCCCAACCGGCGCCAGCGCCACGGGGATGCTGATCTTCTTGCCGAAGAAGGTGCCCGAGGTGTCGATGTTCGACACATCGCGCAGCACGCGCGGGCGGAAGGCCTGCATGTCCAGCGCCATGCGGTTGCGCAGCACCGTGGTCTCGGTCTCGGTGCCGCCAACCAGGTAGTCCCAGGTGCCCGGCGTCACGCGGCGCTTCGCCTCGCTGACGAACTCGTGCAGCGTGAGGTATTGATGGTCAGGTTCGTTCATCATGCTCGGATTTCCTCGTCAGCCGCCCAGGTATGCCTTGGTCCAGCGTTTATACTCGTTGTCATGCGTGATCCGGGGCATCAGCTCCGCTTCCGGCATGCCCGCCAGATCCTTCGGCTGCACGCCACCGCGCAGCGCCTTCAACGTCTCGAACACCGCGCGTTGCGCCGCCTGGATCGGCTGGTGCCCCTGCAACGCAATGCGCACGCCGCGCGACGCGAGGTATTCGCGGTCGCGCATCTCCGCCGTCTCCATGCCGCCGAGGATGATCGGCAGCGTCGCCACGGCACTGATCGCGTCCAACTCGGCGCGCGATTTCACGCCGGTGAAGAACAGCGCATCGGCGCCGGAGGCGGAGTACACGCGCGCCCGCTCCACCGCATCGGCAATGCCGGTCACCTGCACCGCGCTGGTGCGCGCCACGATGACGAAGCCGGCGTCATCCCGCGCCGCCAGCCCGGCCTTCACCTTGCCCAGCCCTTCCTCGATGCTGTGCAGCACCACCGTGCCGTCGCCAAACAGGCGCGGCAGCACGGTGTCCTCCAGCGTCATGCCGGCAACGCCGGCGGTCTCAACCTCCTGCACCGTGCGCATGGCGTTCAGCGCATTGCCGTAGCCGTGGTCGGCATCCACCATCAGCGGCATGGTGCTGACCGCGCGGCAGATGCGGCGGCACTGCTCGGCGAACTCGGTCAGCGTCACCACGATAAGGTCCGGCGCGCCCAGCACCGCCAGGGAAGCGGTTGAGCCGGCAAACATGCCGACCTCGAAGCCGATATCCTCGGCGATCCGCGCCGACATCGGGTCCCAGACCGAACCCGGGTGAACGCAGACGCTGCCATTCAGCACCGCGCGCAGGCGCTGGCGACGGTCGGTTACGGTGCTCATAGCGCGGGCATCTCCACCCACCGGCGGTCGCGGTGGCTCTCGTAGCAGGCCTCGATCAGTTGCAGCCCGCGCGCCGCCTGCAACAGGCTGGCGGTGTTGGGCGTGCCTTCCGCCAGGTGGCGCAGGTAAAGCTCCCACGCCTGGCGATAGCTGTTCTTGAACGGCACCAGGTCCGGCGCCTTCTGCCACTGGCTGAAGAAGTCCGCGGTCTGCGGCGCCTGCACCGGAAACACCGGCTTCGGCGTTGTGCCGATCGTCTGCACGAGGCAGTCATGCAGCGTGGCGTGCGCGCTGGCCTTGTCGCCATCCACGCTCACCACCAGCATGTCGTCGCGCCGGATGCGCGTGGCCCACGACGAGAAAACCTCGCCGACCAACCCGCTCTCGAACTCGACGATCGAGCGCACCTCATCCTCGACATCCACGTCGTAGGGCTGGTGCTGCTCGTCCCAACGCTTCGGCTGCGCGGTGTTGATGCGCGCCGTCACCGCCGTAGGCCGGCCGAACAGATGCTCGATGACGTAGCGCCAGTGTGGGAACATATCCAGCACCAGTCCGCCACCCAGCGCCTTCTTGTAGTTCCAGCTGGTGCGCTGCGCCGGGATGTGCTCGCCGTCGAACACCCACCAGCCGAATTCCAGCCGCATGCCGTGGAGTTTGCCGAAGTAGCCCATGTCCAGCAGCGTCTTCAGCTTGGCCAGGCCCGGCAGGTGGATCTTGTCCTGCATCACGGCGTGGCTGACACCGGCGGCCTCCGCGGTGTCGCGCAGCGCCAGCACCTCGGCCATGCTCTCGGCCACCGGCTTTTCCAGGTAGATGTGCTTGCCCGCGGCAATCGCGCGCCGCGCCAGTTCCACGCGGTTGCCGCCATAGGCGCACTCGAAGAACAGCGCGTCGTTCTTGTCGGCCAGGCAGGCGCCGATATCCGTGCTCCAGCGCTTGATGCCAAGCCGCGCTGCCAGCGCCGCCATCTTCTCCGGCGTGCGGCCGAGCAGGATCGGGTCCGGCATAAGCCGGTCGCCATTGGCCAGCGGCAGGCCGCCCTCCTGCATGATCGGCACCAGGCTGTTCATCAGGTGCTGCGTGGTGCCGATGCGGCTGGTGGCACCATGCATGATGATGCCGAGGCGTTGCGTTGCCATGTGTTTATTCCGGGCGATGCAGCACGGGGGCTGCGCGGGTGTAGGTACGGCGGCCACGCTTGTACGCACACAGCGTCGGCGCAATCTCGCGGATGGCAGCTACCGGGTCGGGCGCGTCCACCACCACCAAATCAGCGTCGTTGCCGACCGCGATGCCGTAGCCCTTGCGACGCAGCAGCTTGGCGCTGTTCGTCGTCAGCATGGTCCAGGTCTCCGCCAGGTCGTCAGGCATGGCGTGCTGCACCACATTGGCATACATGTTGGCCATGCGGATCAGCTGCCCGTCGCCCAGCGGCGTGAAGGCGTTGAGAATGTTGTTGCTGCTGAGATTGCAGTTCACCCCCATCCGCAGCAGCCGGTTGCCATCGGCCACGCTGCGCTCGACGCGATGGTCCTTCTCACGCCCGCCGAGATACATGTCGGTCGCCGGCAGCACGGTCAGCGCCACGCCGGCATTGGCCATGCGCTTTGCCACCACCGCCAGGTCGTCCGCGGGCATGACGGAAAGCTTGGTGCCATGGCCGATGGCGACGCGGCCCTCATAGCCGTACTTCTCCGCCAGGTCGCACACCAGCAACACGTCCAGATGCGCCGCCGAGCTGCCGCTGTCGGCATGCATGTCGATGTCGTAGCCGTAGCGCCGCGCCAGCTCGAACACGCGGTGGATCTGCGCCGCCGGGTCGCTGTCGTAGCTCGGCGCCGCGCCGACCACCGTCGCGCCATTCTCCAGCGCCGCGACCATCAGCTCATCGGTGCCGGGGTTGTTGGTCAGGCCCTCCTGCGGCATCACGCATATCTCGATGTCGATGGCCCATTTGTACTCCTCGATCAGCGCCTTCACGCCGTCCAGGCCGCGCAGGCCGACACCGGGGTCCACCTCCGCATGCGTCCGCATCACGGTGGCGCCGTGCATGATGCACTTCTCCAGCGTGCGCCGGGCGCGGCTGGTCACATCCTCCACCGTGAAGCTGCTCTTGATCGCGCGCGTCCGCTCCATCGCCCGGTGCGGGAAGCGCGCGGTCTCGCATTCGCAGCGGTCTATCGTGCAGGTCTTGTCCAGGTGGATATGCGTCTCGACGAAGCCGGGCGATACCAGCCGCCCGCCGCAGTCGTAAAGCTCCCGCGCATCGGTGCCGAGGTCGGCCGCCAGCGCGGAAATCTTCCCGCCGACAACGCCGATATCGGTCGCCGTGCCGTCGGCCAGCCGCGCATTCTTCAACAGAAGGTCGAAAGCCATGGTTCAGTCCGCCGCTCCGCCATAGGGCACGTTGCGCCCGCCATATCGCCGCACCCGCACATTGGCCTGCTCGCCATGGCCAGCAAAGCCTTCCAGTGCGCAGAGCCGCGAGCAATAGGCGCCGATCATCGCGCTGGCCTCGTCCGTCGTCACGCGCTGGTAGGTCACGGTCTTCAGGAACTTGCCGACCCACAGCCCGCCAGTGTAGCGCGCCGCGCCCTGCGTCGGCAGCGTGTGGTTGGTGCCGATGACCTTGTCGCCATAGGCCACGTTGGTGCGCGGGCCGAGGAACAGCGCGCCGTAATTCTTCATCCGGCGCAGGAAGTAATCGTCGTCACTGGTCATTACCTGCACATGCTCGCTGGCGATGCGGTCGGCCTGCTCGACCATCTCCTCGAAGCTGTCGCAGACGATGACCTCGCCGTAGTCCTCCCACGCCTTCCGCGCCACCTCGGCGGTCGGCAAAATGGCGAGCAACTTGTCCACCTGCGCCATGGTCTCCTTCGCCAGCTTCTGCGAATTGGTCAGCAGGATCGCCGGGCTGGTCGGCCCATGCTCGGCCTGGCCCAGCAGGTCGGTCGCGCAGATTTCGGCATCCACCGTCTCATCGGCGATGATCAGCGTCTCGGTCGGGCCGGCGAACAGGTCAATGCCGACGCGGCCGAACAACTGCCGCTTGGCCTCCGCGACATAGGCGTTGCCGGGGCCGACCAGCATGTCCACACCCTTGATCGACGGCGTGCCGATGGCCATCGCCGCCACTGCCTGCACGCCGCCCAGGCAGTAGATCTCATCTGCCCCGGCCAGATGCTGCGCCGCCACGATCGCCGGCGCCGGCCGGCCGTTGAACGGCGGCGCGCAGGTAACGATGCGCGGCACGCCGGCGACCTTCGCCGTCACCACGCTCATATGCGCGGAAGCCAGCAGCGGATACTTGCCACCGGGCACGTAGCAGCCGACCGACTGGATCGGGATGTTCTTGTGGCCCAGCACCACGCCGGGCAGCGTCTCAACCTCGATATCCTGCAGCGCCGCCCTCTGGTGCTTGGCGAAGTTGCGCACCTGCGCCTGGGCGAATTTTATATCTTCAAGGTCGCGCGGCTGCAGTTGGGCCAGGCATTCCTCAATCTCCGCCTTGGAGAGCCGGTAATCCTCGCGGTCCCAGTTGTCGAACTTGATCGACATCTCTCGCACGGCCTCGTCGCCGCGCGCCGCCACGTCCTCCAGCAGGGCTTCCACCGTGGCGCGCACCACCGCATTGGCCGCCGCCTTTTCCCCCGCCGCGATGCTCTGCTTCAGCCAGCGCGCCATCTCAACACTCCCTCAACCGGTCGCATCACCTACTCCGCCGTCCAGCCGCCGTCCACGACCAGGGCGCTGCCCGTCATCAGCGCCGAGGCCTCCGACGCCAGGAACACCACCGGCCCCATCAGATCCGCGACCTGGCCCACCCGGCCCAGCTTGATCTTCGACAGCACCCATTCCCGGAACTCCGGCTTCTCGAAGAACGGTTTTGTCAGCGGTGTCTCGATGAAGGTCGGCCCCAGCGTGTTCACCCTGATACCAAACGGGGCCAACTCAATGGCCGCGGCCTTGGTCCAGCCTTCCATCGCCCATTTGCTGGCGCAATAGACGCTGCGGTTCGGCCCGCCGACATGGCCCATCTGCGACGACACATTGATGATGGAGCCCGCCACGCCATCCTCCCGCATCCGCCGCGCCACGGCCTGGGCGGCGAAGAAGGCGGCGCGCAGGTTCAGCTCCATCACCTGGTCGAACTCGGCCTCGGTCACGTCCAGGAAATGCGCCGGCTTGTTGGTGCCGGCATTGTTGAGGAAGGCGTGGTAGGCCGGGCGCGCCGCCAGCGCCTGGCGCAGGGCCGGCAGGTCGGTCACGTCCAGCACCAGCGTGTCCGCAGCCCCGCCGGCGGCACGGATGGCCGTGGCCGCCGCCACGATCTCGCCGCCGCTGCGGGCCAGCAGCGTCACCGCCGCGCCGGCCTCGGCCAGCGCCACGGCCGCCGCCAGGCCAATGCCCCGCCCGGCGCCGCTGACCAGGGCGCGCTTGCCATCCAGGCGGAAACCCGGCGATTGCGGCAGGTTCATGCTCTCATTGCTCTCAACATCGGCCCGGGACTGTAGCGGCCGGCGCCGCGCGGTCCAGGGGGTGTCCGCAGGGGGCCTTGCGCCCGGGGGCGAAACCACCGGAAACTGCCGCCACAAGAAACGGGAGGACGAACCATGCGTCGCTTATTCGGGGCCCTGATCGGCGCCACGTTATTGGGCGGCGTCATGCCCGCCGGCCCGGCCGCGGCCCAGAGCCAGGCCCAGACCCGCTGGGTCATGGCCACGCCCTATGCCGAGGCCAACTACCACACCCGCAACATCCGCGGCTTCATCGAGGATATCGAGAAGACCACCGAAGGCCGCATCGGCGTCCAGCTGCACGTCAACGCCAGCCTGCTGCCGCTGCCGCAGATCAAGCGTGCCGCCCAGACCGGCCAGGTGCAGTTGGGCGAGGTGCTGCTCTCCGCCTTCGGCAACGAAGACCCGTTCTTCGACGTGGATAGCGTCCCCTTCCTGGCTGACAATTGGGAACGTTCGGCAGCGCTGCACCAGGCCACCCTGCCCTTCATCCAGCAGCGGTTCGAGCGCAGCGGCCTGCGCCTGCTCTACATGGTCCCCTGGACCAGCCAGGGCTTCTACACCCGCCAGCCACTGACCGAACTTGACCAGCTGAAGGGCAGCCGCTTCCGCGTGTTCAACGTGCTGACCACGCGCTTCGCGGAGCTCCTGGGCGCCACGCCAGTCACGGTGCAGGTGGCGGAAATCCCGCAGGCCTTTGCCACCAATGTGGTCAATGTGATGTTCACCTCGGCACCCACCGGCGTGGATACCAGCGCCTGGGACTTCGCCCGCCACTTCACCGATGTCGGCGGCATGCGCACCCGCAACGCCATCTTCGTCAACGCCCGCGCCTTCAACGCGCTGAGCCAGGCCGACCAGCAGGCGGTGCTGCAAGCCGCCGCCCGCGCCCAGGTCCGTGGCCTCGACTTCGCCAAACAGGCCGAGGAAGACATGCTCGGCCGCCTGCGCAGCCGCGGCATGGAAGTTGCGTCTGCCAGCCCCGAACTGCTCGGCCAACTGCGCGCCATCGGGGCGCGGCAGACCGAGGAATGGGCCACCCGTGCCGGCGCCGAAGGCCCGCACATGCTGGCCCGCTACAGGGAGTTGCTGGCGCGATGAGCAACAAGGTCGTCCCGAAGGTCGTGCTCGTCACCGGCGCGCAGCAGGGCATCGGCGCCGCCTGCGCGCTGGCCTTCGCCGCCGCCGGCTACGATGTTGCGGTGAACTGGCTGGACGACCAGGCCGCCGCCGAGCGCGTGGCGGCAGGCGTGCGCGGCCATGGCCGCCGCGCCGCGCTGGTGCAGGGCAGCGTCGGCACCGTGCCGGGCTGCCAGGCCATCGTGCGGGATGCGCTGGCCGCGCTCGGCCGGATCGACGCGCTGGTCAACAACGCCGGCATCTTCCCGCGGACCACCTTCCTCGACATGGAGGAAGCCCAGTGGGATGCGGTGCACAGCGTGAACCTGAAGGGCAGCGCCTTCACCGGCCAGGCGGTGGCCCGTGCCATGGTGGCGGCCGGCCACGGCGGGGCGGTGGTCAACCTATCCTCCTCCTCGGTCCGTGGGGCGGCGCTGGGCGTGCACTACAGCGCCAGCAAGAACGGCATCATCGGCATCACCCGCAGCATGGCGCTGGCGCTGGCGCCGCATGATATCCGCGTCAACGCCATCGCCCCGGGCACCAGCGACACCGCCCAGCCGCGCTATGGCAACACGGATGCCGAACTGGCGGAGCTGGTGAAAGCCTTTCCCATCCAGCGCCTCGGTACGCCCGAGGAAATCGCCAGCCTGGCGGTCTACCTCTGCTCGGACGCGGCGGCCTGGGTGACCGGGCAGTGCTGGCACATCAACGGCGGCAATTACATGGTGTAGCGGCCCGGACGGCGGCGCCCTGCTACTCCAGCAGCAGGTCGCGCAGCCGCTCCAGCCGGCCACCGCCCAGCCCCAGGCCCTGATCGAGCAGCACCGCGACATCGCCATAGGGCGCCACGGCGGTGGTCATCGCCGCCTCCAGCAGCGCCGGATGCGTGCCGTACAGCGCATCCGCCAGCGGCTTGGGGGAGCCGGGCGGCATCGGGAAGTCCTTCCGCCACAGTCGGTCCGTCGCCACGTAGTCATCCATGATCGTCTGCTGGCTCGCCCCCAGCGCGGTGAGGATCAGCGCGGCGCCGATGCCGGTGCGGTCCTTGCCGGCGGAGCAATGGAACAGCAGCGCCTGGCGTTCCGGCTGCAGCAGCAGGTCGAACATCTCGCGGTAGCGGTGCAGGTAGGTGGTCACGTAGTCCAGGTAGGCGCGCTTCAGCAGGTCCACCACATCCTCGCCGGTGGCCTGCTCCCGCCGCATCAGGTCGGCCAGGCTGGCGCCCACGGTGGGTTCTATCGGCAGCGAAATCCGCTCCGCCCCCTCGGGCAGCCGGCTCGGCCGATGTGCCGCCTCCGCCACGCCGCGCAGGTCGCACACGGTGCGCAGCCCCAGTGCCCGAACCTGCGCCACATCGGCCTCGGTCAGGTTCGCCAGCGTGGCCGAGCGGAAGATGCGGCCAAAGCGGACGCGCCGGCCGTCCAGCACCTGGTAGCCGCCGAGGTCGCGCAGGTTGGAGGCGCCGTCCAGCGGCACGGCGCGGGGCAGGTCTTGCGGATGCGTTGTCATGCCCCGAGTTTCGCCCCCGACTTGACGGCGGGCAAGCCTGCCCCGGACAATCACCCACAATCTTTCACGGAGGAACCACCAATGCCCGGCCCAACCCTTTTCGACCTCAGCGGAAAAGTCGCCATCGTCACCGGCGGCAGCCGCGGCATAGGCCGCGCCATTGCGGAGCGCATGGCCGAGCACGGCGCCAAGGTCGTCGTCGCCAGCCGCAAGGTGGATGCCTGCCAGGAAGTTGTCGACGTCATCAAGTCCAAGGGCGGCGAGGCCATCGCGGTTGCCTGCAACATTGGCCGCAAGCCGGAGTTGCAGAACCTGGTGGACGAGACGATCAAGGCCTATGGCGGCGTGGACATCCTGGTGGCCAATGCCGCGATCAACCCGCACTACGGCAGCATGACCGCCATCCCGGACGACATCTTCGACAAGATGATGTCCACCAATGTGAAGTGCAACATGTGGCTGTCCCACATGTGCATCCCCAGCATGGAACAGCGCGGCGGCGGCTCCATCATCATCGTGTCCTCCATCGGCGGCTATCGCGGCAGCCAGATGCTGGGCACCTACGCCATTACCAAGGCGGCCGACATTCAGCTGGCGCGCAACCTGGCGGTGGAGCACGGGCCGAAGAACATCCGCGCCAACTGCATCGCCCCTGGCCTGGTCCGCACCGACTTCGCCCGCGCGCTGTGGGAGAACCCGGTGCTGTACAAGAAGCGGACGCGCGATACGCCGCTGCAGCGCATCGGCGAGCCGGACGAGATCGCCGGCTGCGCGGTATTCCTGGCGGCACCCGCCGGCAGCTTCACCACTGGCCAGAGCTTCGTCATCGATGGCGGCACGCTGGCGGGCAGCGTCGTCCACCCGGATGACTGATTGCTGTTGACAGGACGCGCCCTGCGTTCCTAGTATGTTCCTGTCAGCGGGTTTACTGCGCCCGCTGGCCAAGATGAAATGGGGGATGGCCATGGCTTGGTTGGCACGGCGGGCCTTGCTGGCCGCCACGGGTGGGCTTCTGGCCGCCCCTGCCCTCGGCCAAGCTTGGCCATCCCGCCCCATCCGCCTGCTGGTCGGCTTCGCCCCCGGCGGCACCACCGACATCATGGCCCGCCTGGCTGCCGAGAAGATTGGCCCGCAACTCGGCCAGCCCGTGGTGGTGGAGAACCTGCCTGGCGCCACCGGCAACATCGCCGCGGCCGCTGCGGCCCGGGCGGAACCGGATGGCCATACCCTGCTGCTCGGCTCGCCCGGCCCGTTGGCGCTGAACCGCTGGCTGTTCAAGTCCATGCCGTTCGACAGCCGCACTGCCTTCGCGCCCATCGGGCTGATCGCGGTGGTGCCGAACGTGGTGATGGTGCGCCCGGGGCTGGCGGCCCATTCGCTGGCGGAGCTGGAAGCGTTGCTGAAGGGCGGCCAGCTGCGCACCGGCAGCCCAGGCGTCGGCACCACCGGCCACCTGACCAATGCGCTGTTCCAGGCCGCGGTGGGCGGCCAGGCGGTGCATGCGGGGTATCGCGGCAGCGTGCCGATGCTGACCGACCTGATGGCCGGCCATATCGACTACGCGGTGGACCAGCTCTCGCCGCCCCTGCCGCTGCTGCGCGATGGCAAGCTGCGCGCCGTGGCGGTCAGTTCGGCGCAACGCTCGGCCCTGCTGCCGAATGTGCCGACCATGGACGAACAGGGCCGCCCCGGGCTTTCCGTCACCGCCTGGTTTTCGCTGGTCGCGCCCAGCGGTACGCCGGCGGCGGCGATATCACGTATCAACACCGCGTTGAACGAAGCGCTGCGCCGCCCCGAAACGCGCGAGCAATTGGCATTGCAGGCCGCCACCGCCGGCGGTGGAACGCCGGAGTCGCTGGCGGCGCTGATCCGCACCGAGGAAGCCGCGGCCCAGCGTGCGGTAGCACTTGCGGGCATTCAGCCGGAGTAGCGACGGCTGCCGCAACGCGGCCTTCGCACCACCGCGCCACGGTACCGGCATCGCCCGACGCAGGCCCGCCCCGGCCGACGATTACAGTTGCATTCGCGCTTCGCGTTCAGCCACCATGATTGCGTGTTGCGAGGGTCTCGCATGGCTTGCACAGGCGGTCTTCATTCGCCCCTGGGGGCGACTGAAGCGAACCAGGTGGCTGCATGCCGGCACCCGCCGAAGGCCGAGAGACGCTTCGCGCACGGGAAGAAACGCGGCTTGCTGTTCAGCGTTCTGGCGTAGCGCCGGTAAGCGTTGCGCCTGTTCTGGCGTACCCCCTTTCGCTGCCCGCGAGCCGGTGCCTGCGACGACGGTCCACGACAGGTGGACGCAGGTTTTCTCCGCTCTCTTGCGTCGATTTGCGGCAGCACAACATCGCTATCCGGTGCGGTTGACGCGAACGGAGAATAGTTCCGTCGCGCTGGGCCAGCATCGGTGCAGGAGCGGCCGATGAGCATGACCACCGATATCTTCTCCGAATACTCCCGCGCCTATGAACAACGCCGCGACGCCGACATGTCGCTGGCCGAGTTTCTGGAGGGCTGCCGCACCGACCCCGGCCGCTACGCCAGCGCGCCCGAGCGCATCCTCGCCGCCATCGGTGAGGCCGAGGTGGTGGACACCGCGAAGGAAGCGCGGCTCGGCCGCATCTTCCTCAACCGCACCATCCGCCGCTACCCCGCCTTCGCCGAGTTCTACGGCATGGAGGAGACGATCGAGCGCATCGTCGGCTTCTTCCGCCACGCGGCGCAGGGGCTGGAGGAGCGCAAGCAGATCCTCTATTTGCTCGGCCCCGTCGGCGGCGGCAAGTCCAGCCTGGCGGAGCGCCTGAAGGCGCTGATGGAGCAGGAGCCGATCTACGTACTGAAGGCCGGCGATGACCTCTCGCCGGTGTTCGAAAGCCCGCTCGGCCTGTTCAACCCGGAAACCATGGGGGCCGCGCTGGAGGAACGCTACGGCATTCCGCGCCGCCGCCTGAACGGGCTGATGAGCCCGTGGTGCATCAAGCGGCTGGACGAGTTCGGCGGCGACATCACCAGGTTCCGCGTTGCCAAGGTGCGGCCCTCCCGGCTGCGGCAGACCGGCATAGCCAAGACCGAGCCGGGCGACGAGAACAACCAGGATATCTCGAGCCTGGTCGGCAAGGTGGACATCCGCAAGCTGGAGGTCTTCCCGCAGAACGACCCCGACGCCTACAGCTTCTCCGGCGGCCTGAACCGCGCGAACCAGGGCATCCTGGAGTTCGTCGAGATGTTCAAGGCGCCCATAAAAATGCTGCACCCGCTGCTGACGGCGACGCAGGAGGGCAACTACATCGGCACCGAGAACATCGGCGCCCTGCCCTTTACCGGCATCATCCTGGCGCACTCGAACGAGAGCGAGTGGCAGACCTTCAAAAACAACAAGAACAACGAAGCCTTCATCGACCGCATCTACGTCATCAAGGTGCCGTACTGCCTGCGGGCGACCGAGGAGCAGAAGATCTACGCCAAGCTGGTCAGCAGCAGCGAGCTGGCCGCCGCCCCCTGCGCCCCAGCGACGCTGGAGATGCTGGCCAAGTTCAGCGTGCTGTCCCGCCTGCGCAAGCACGAGAACAGCAACATCTTCGCCAAGATGCGCGTCTATGACGGCGAAAGCCTGAAGGAGACCGACCCGCGCGCCAAGACGATGCAGGAATACCGCGACGCCGCCGGCCCGGATGAGGGCATGGAAGGCACGTCAACGCGCTTTGCCTTCAAGGTGCTGGCCGCCACCTTCAACCACGACACCACCGAGATCTCCGCCGACCCGGTGCACCTGATGTACGTGCTGGAGCAATCCATCCGGCGCGAGCAATACGCCGAGGAGACCGAGAAGCGGCTGCTGGAGTTCATCAAGGGCGAGCTTGGCCCGCGCTACGCCGAGTTCATCGGCAACGAGATCCAGAAGGCCTACCTGGAGAGCTACAGCGAATACGGCCAGAACCTGTTCGACCGCTACGTGTCCTACGCCGACGCCTGGATCGAGGACATGGACTACAAGGACCCCGACACCGGGCAGATGCTGAACCGCGACCTGCTGAACCAGGAACTGACGAAAATCGAAAAGCCCGCGGGCATCGCCAACCCCAAGGATTTTCGTAATGAGGTGGTGAAGTTCGCGCTGCGGGCGCGGGCCAATCGCGGCGGCCAGAACCCGCGCTGGACCAGCTACGAGAAGCTGCGCGAGGTGATCGAGAAGCGCATGTTCTCACAAGTAGAAGACCTGCTGCCGGTGATCAGCTTCGGCAGCAAGAAGGACAGCGACACCGAGAAGAAGCACAGCGACTTCGTCGCCCGCATGACGGAGCGCGGCTATACCGAACGGCAAGTTAGGCGCCTGGTGGAATGGTACATGCGCGTCAAGCAGGCCGGCTGATAGGGGCGACATGGAGATCCTGGACCGCAGGCTCAACCCGAAAGGCAAGAGCCTGCCGAACCGCCAACGCTTCCTGCGCCGCGCCAAGGCGCTGATCCAGGACGCGGTGCGGGACAGCAGCGCCCAGCGGGACATCCGCGGCGCTGACGGCGGCGGCGAGGTCAGCATACCCATGCATGGCGTGCGCGAACCCAGCTTCAGCCTGGGCCAGGGCGGCATCCGCGAACATGTGCTGCCCGGCAACAAGGAATACCGCGAGGGCGACGAAATCCAGCGCCCGCCAGGTGGTGGCGGCGGCGGTTCCGGCAACGAGGGCAGCGACGATGGCGGCGGCGAGGACAGCTTCCGCTTCGTGCTGACCCGCGAGGAATTCCTGGAACTGTTCCTGGACGACCTGGAACTGCCGGACCTGGCCAAGCGCCGCCTGGCGCAACTGGTGGACCCGGCCTTCCGTCGCGCCGGCTACACCTCCAGCGGGTCGCCGGCCAACCTCTCGCTGTCGCGCACGCTGCGCAACAGCCTGTCGCGCCGCATTGCGCTGAAGCGGCCGAAGCCGGAAGGCATCGCGCAGTTCGAGGCTGAGATCGCCCGGCTCGAAGCCCTCGGCGACCCTGCCGACGAAGTGCCGGAACTGCGCGCCCAGTTGGAGCGTGCGCTGCGCCGCAGCCAGCGCATCCCCTACATCGACCCGATCGACGTGCGCTACCGCCGGTTTGAGCCGGTGCCGCGGCCGGTGGCCCAGGCGGTGATGTTCTGCCTGATGGATGTGTCGGGCAGCATGACAGAAGACATGAAGGACCTGGCCAAGCGCTTCTACATGTTGCTCTACCTGTTCCTCCAGCGCCGCTACAAGCAGGTGGAAGTCGTCTTCATCCGCCACACGCATGAAGCGAAGGAGGTGGACGAGCAGACCTTCTTCCACAGCCGAGAAACCGGCGGCACGCTGGTCTCCACCGCGCTGGAGGAAATGCGCAAGGTCATCGAGGCGCGCTTCCCGCCCGGCGAGTGGAACATCTACGCCGCCCAGGCCAGCGACGGCGACAACGCCGCCGGCGACAGCACCCGCACCGCCCGCTTGCTGCTGGAACACCTGCTGCCGGCGGTGCAGTACTACGCCTATATCGAGGTCGGCCGCGACGGCGAGCACGGCATGCCCGGCTTCCCCCGCGGCGCCACCGACCTGTGGCGCACCTACGAACAACTCGTCGTCGCCGGCGCGCCGATGGCGATGAAGCGCGTGCGCAACCGGCGCGAGATCTTCCCGGTTTTCCGCGAACTTTTCCGCAAGCGCGGGCTGACCGAGGAGGCCACCGCATGAGCGCCGGAGGGTTGAACCCGCGCTCGCAAGCGAGCGAGAATAGTCCGCGCTCGCAAGCGAGCGACAACCGCCTGCTGTACAGCGACGGCGAGTGGGACTTCGAGACGCTGCGCCGCATCCACGACGCCTGCGAGGAGATCGCGTTGGGGGAGATGGGCCTCAGCGTCTATCCCAACCGCATTGAGGTGATCAGCAGCGAGCAGATGCTGGACGCCTATGCCTCAACCGGCCTGCCGCTGTTCTACAAGCACTGGTCCTTCGGCAAGCACTTCGCCCAGCAGGAAGCGCTGTACCGCAAGGGCCTGCGCGGCCTGGCCTATGAGATCGTCATCAACTCCGACCCCTGCGTCTCCTACGTCATGGAGGAGAACACCGCGACCTTGCAGGCGCTGGTCATCGCCCATGCCGCCTTCGGGCATAACCACTTCTTCAAGAACAACCGGATCTTCAAGGACTGGACGGACGCCAAGGGCATCCTGGACTACCTGGAGTTCGCCAAGAACTTCGTCACCCGGGCCGAGGAACGCTTCGGCGAGGTGGCGGTGGAACGCACGCTGGACGCGGCGCATGCGCTGATGAGCCAGGGCGTACATCGCCAGCGCCAGCGCCGCGTGCCGGATCTGCGCAGCGAGGAGTTGCGCGAACGCGAACGCCGCGACTACGACGCCGCCCGCTTCAACGACCTGTGGCGCACCGTGCCCGGCAAGACCCAGGCGCATGTGCCACCCAGCGAGTTGGAACGCCGCCGCGCGCTGCTGCAACTGCCGCAGGAAAACCTGCTCTATTTCCTGGAGAAATCAGGGCCGCGCCTGGCGCCCTGGCAGCGCGAGATCATCCGCATCGTCCGCAACGTGGCGCAGTATTTCCACCCGCAGCGCCAGACCAAGATGATGAACGAGGGCTGCGCCACCTACACCCACTACCGCATCCTCAACCGCCTGCACGAACAGGGCCGCATCAGCGACGGCGCCATGCTGGAGGTGCTGCACAACCACAGCAGCGTCATCATGCAACCGGATTTCGATGACCCGCGCTATTCGGGCATCAACCCCTATGCGCTCGGCTTCGCCATGATGCAGGACATCGAACGCATCTGCGAACACCCGACCGAGGAGGACCAGGAATGGTTCCCCGACATCGCCGGCTGCGGCGACGCCATGCCGGTGCTGCGGGACGCCTGGGCCGAATACCGCGACGAGAGCTTCATCCTGCAATTCCTCTCGCCGCATCTGATCCGCAAGCTGCGGCTGTTCCATTTGTCCGATGACAGCGGCAAGCCCGCCATCAAGGTCGGCGCGGTGCATGACGAACGCGGCTATCGCCGGGTGCGCCAGGCCTTGGCGCGGCAGTACGACCCGGCCTGGACCGAGCCTGACATCCAGGTGGTGGACGTGGATCTCTCCGGCGACCGGCGCCTGATCGTCGAGCATCGCGTGCTGCATGGCCGTACGCTGGAGGAGAAGGAAGCCCGCCTGGTGCTGCGCCACCTGGCCTACCTGTGGAGCTACGACGTGCTGCTGAAGGAGATCGACCCCGTCTCCGGCACCGTGCTGCGCGAACACGCGGTCTCCCCGCCGCACGATTGACCGGGCCTGGCGCTGGCGCCACGCTGGACCAATGACCCCGCGCCGCGCCCTGCTTGCCGCCCCCCTGCTCGCCCTTCCGGCCCAGGCCCAACCCGCCTGGCCGAACCGGCCGGTGCGAATCGTGGTGCCCTTCCCGCCCGGCGGCCCGGCCGACGTGCTCGCCCGCGCCATGGCGGAGCCACTGAGTGCCGCCTGGGGCCAGAGCGTCGTCATCGACAACCGCGCCGGTGCCGGTGGCAACCTGGGCGCCGAACTGGTCGCCCGCGCGGCGCCGGATGGCCATACGCTGCTGCTGCCGGCATCCTCCCACGTGCAGGGCGCGGCGCTATACCGCAGCCTGCCCTTCCACCCAGTGCGCGACTTCACCGCGGTTTCCATGCTGGCCTACTACGCGCTGGTGCTGGTGCTGCACCCCGGCACGCCCGCCGCGGATTTCGCCGCCTTCCAGGCGCTGGCGCGGTCGGCGCCGGGGGCGGTGACGCTGGCCTCCGCCGGGGTCGGCACGCCGACGCACCTGTCGGCGGAACTCTACCGGCTGCGTGCGGGCGTGGAGTTCACCCACGTGCCCTTCCAGGGCGCCGCGCCGGCGCATGCCGCGGTGCTGGGCGGCCAGGTCATGGCCATGTTCACCAACCCGGTCCTGGCGATTCCCGCTGCCCGTGCCGGCAGCCTGCGCGCCATTGCCGTCACCGGCGCCAGCCGCTCGGCCCAGTTGTCGGCGCTGCCGACCATCGCGGAGCAAGGCTACCCCGGCTACGAGTCCGGCACCTGGTATGGCTTCCTCGGCCCCGCCGGCATGGCGGAGGCCGTGGTGCAGCGCATCCACGCGGATACCCAGCGGGCACTGGCCAGCCCCGCCCTGCAGGGCCGCTTCGCCGCGATGGGGCTTGAGGTGCTGACCGACGGCCCCGCCGCCTTCGCCGCCCGCATGGCCGAAGACCTGGCGCGCTGGACCAAGGTGATCAGCGACGCCCGCATCAGCACGGACTGAGCCAAGCCGTTGCCGTTACGGTGGAAATAACGCCGCACCCTGGTTAAGCTCTCGGTGACTTTTGCCAGGAGCTTCCGATGTCCAGCACCACCAGCCGTGCCGAGGCGGCCAACTTCGACCTCTATCTGCTGATCGCCCGCATCCTGCTGGTAGTGATCTTCCCGATCAGCGGCTGGGCCAAGTTCGGCAACGTGGCGGGCACCTTGACCATGCTGACCAACCTGGGCACGCCGCTGCCCGGCATCGCCGTCTGGCTCGCCATCGGGTTCGAGCTGATCCTGCCGGCGCTGGTCGTGATCGGGCTGTTCACCCGCTGGGCGGCGCTGGGGCTGATCATCTACACCGCCTGCACCATCATCCTGGCGCATCGCTTCTGGGAGTTCTCCGGCCAGGCGCAGTTCGGCCAGACCATGAGCTTCTTCAAGAACATCTCGGTGATGGTCGGGCTTGGCTTCATCATGCAGTTCGGGCCGGGGCGTTACGCGCTCAAGCCCTGAAGCAGCGGCACCGCCAGCCCGGCAAAGACCAGGCCGGTGGTGACATCGGCCTCGGTGTACCAGCCCTCGGCATGCAGCAGGTTCAGCACGCCGAGCGTCCGCCCGCCGGCGCGCACCGGCAGGTTCAGGCCGCTGCCCAGCCCCTCCCGGCCAATCACCTCGTGGTCCGGATAGGCCCAGCGCATCGCCGCCTCGCCGGAGCCGGTCCAGGGTCGGCCTTGCAGCACCACCTGCGTCGCCCAGGGGCGGTCCACGCTGGGCTTACCACCGCCCAGCGGCCATAGAGCCAGGTTGCTGGAGAATACCCTGCGGTTCCAGCCGGTGGCCGCGTCATGCGCCATCACGGTGAACAGCCGCCAGCCCAGCGCCGCCGCCAGCCCGGCCTGCAAGGCGCTGAACCCGGCTTCGGGCGCGGTTGCCTCCCGCAGTGCCAGCGCGGTGGCGTGCAGATACGGCAAGGGGTCGGGGCGGCGCATGGCGGCATCATGGCGGGATTCGGGCCGGCGCAACAACGGTGTAACGCCGGCTGTTGAAGTCTTCACCGCCAGGGGCAAGCCCCGACACCACGCGCATGGCATTATCCTTCCCATGGCGCCGAACGGACGCCGCCCCGGGGCTCCCCGGACCACCTAGGACAACGACCATGCGTATCCTGCTTCCAAGCCTCGCCGCCGCCGCACTGACCGTGGCGATGGGGATTTCGGCGCCGAACCAGGCTTCGGCGCAGGTTATCCTGGCCCATGGGGGCTACGGTGGCGGCGGTGGCTACGGCTACAGCGGTGGTTATGGCGGCGGTTATGGTGGCGGCTACGGCGGCTATCGCTACGCCCCACCTCCCCCGCCGGCCTATGGCTACGGTAGCTATCGTCCCTGGCGCCACCATGGCGGTTGGGACCGTCCCTACTACGCGCCGCGGCCCTACGGGTACGGCTACGGCCGTTGGTAAGCCCGACAAGGGCCGGAACCCCCCGAGGTTCCGGCCCTTTGCGTTTCGACGCCGCCGTCCTAGGCTTCCCCCAACTCACGGGGGAAGCGAGACATGCGGCAGCTACGCATCGGTGACGTCACCATTTCCAGCATCATCGAGCGCGACGGCCCCTGGCGCGCCCCGCAGGACATGTTCCTGAACTACGACGCCGCGAAGGCAGCGGACATGCTCCGCACCATGGACCCCGAGGGGATCGACCCCGTCACCGGCAAGCTGGTCATCACCTACCAGACCTTCGTGGTGCAGACGCCCAAGCACACCATGCTGGTGGATACCTGCACCGGCGAGGACAAGGGCTGGGAAGCCCCGATGGACTTCGACAAGACCCCCTGGAAGGACGGCTTCAAGGCGCTGGGGCTCAAGCTGACGGATATCGACTACGTCTTCTGCACCCACCTGCACATCGACCATTGCGGCTGGAACACCACGCTGAAGGATGGCCGCTGGGTGCCGACCTTCCCCAAGGCCAAGTACGTCTTCCACAAGCGCGAATACGCCGCCTGGGAAAAGCTGAACGGCCAGGATGCCTCGGACAAGCGCGCCAAGACCTGGGCGATGAACTGCGAGCCTGTGGTCGCCGCCGGCCAGGCCCTGCTGGTGGATGACGACTACCAGCTGGACGACTGCATCACCCTGACGCCGACGCCGGGCCACTCGCCCTGCCATTGCTGCGTCAACATCCACTCCGGCGGCCAGCGCGCCAGCGTCACCGGCGACATGATGCACCACGCCCTGCAATGCCGTGACCCCGAGATGTCCACCGTCTTCGACTGGGACCCGAAGGAAGCCGCCACCGCCCGCCGCAGTTTTCTGTCAGCCGTGGCGGATACACCGACCATGCTCCTCCCCATCCACTTCCCCTCCCCCACGGTCGGCCGCGTCACCTCTCGCGCCGATGGCGCCTTCGACTGGAAGTACCTCCGGTGAAGCAGCGCAACCTCGGCAAGTCCGGCCTGCTGGTCAGCGAGGTCGGGCTTGGCTGCAACAATTTTGGTAGTCGGCTGGACATAGCCGGCACCCGCGCGGTGGTGGCCGCGGCGCTGGACCTCGGCGTCAGCTTCTTCGACACGGCGGATGTCTATGCCCGCCCGCATCCCGGCCGATCCGAGGAATACCTCGGCACCGTGTTGGGCGCCGACCGCAAGCGGATCGTACTGGCCAGCAAGTTCGGCGGCGCCATGCCGGAAGGGCGCGGCGGTAGTCGGCGCTGGGTAATGCAGGCGGTGGAGGACAGCTTGCGCCGGCTGAAGACCGACTGGATCGACCTGTACCAGTTCCACCGCCCGGACCCGCTGACGCCCGTGGAGGAAACGCTCCGCGCGATGCAGGACCTCGTGACGCAAGGAAAAGTCCGGTACATCGGCATCTCCAACTTCGCGCCCTGGCAGGTGGCGGATGCGGTCTGGACAGCGCGCGAACTCGGCGGCGCCGGGATTGTCAGCTGCCAGGACGAATACAGCGTCCTGTCCCGCGACCCCGACAGCGGCCAGTTGGAGGCGATGCAGCACTACGGCCTCGGCCTGCTGCCCTACTTCCCGTTGGCCAGCGGCATGCTCACCGGCAAGTACCGGCGCGAGGCGCTGCCCAACCAGGGCACCCGCCTGGTCAGCTCGCCGCTGCTGCGCGACCACTTCCTGACCGACGCCAACCTGGCGATGGTCGAGAAGCTGCAGGCCTTCTGCGATGCCCGTGGCCATACCATGGTGGAGCTGGCCTTCTCCTGGCTGCTCGCCCGGCCCTGCGTTGCCAGCGTCATCGCCGGCGCCAGCAACCGCGCCCAGCTGGAACAGAACGTCGCCGCCGCCGGCTGGGCGCTGAGCGCCGCCGACATGGCGGAGTTGGACGCGATCTCCCCGCCCCCGCCGAGGATGGTGCACGTATGACGATCTCGATCGCCCCCCTGGGCTACGCCGCCGGCGCCGAAGTCACCGGTGTCGACTTCACCCAGCCGCTCGACAACAGCACGCGGGACGCGCTGTACAGCGCCTGGCTCAAGCACATCGTGCTGGTGTTC